>NZ_KV805696.1:0-19552 GCF_001811625.1 Globicatella sp. HMSC072A10
CCGTGACCCACACCATTTGACAAAGAGCCATTAATTTAGGTTGTTCGCTTATCTAACCAATTAATTAACATCGGTGAAATAATAGCCGTCCCAATCACGCCTAATGTCACCACAGCTGCCGCTTCCCCACTATAAGGAATCAATTCAGGATTATTTTCAATCATCATCAAAGGCACACTCGCTGATAATCCCGCCATTGTTGAAATGGCGATACTCGAAATTCCTTTGCGCTTCAATACGGTTCTTTCAACTACCATCACTGGCAATACCGCTAACAGATAATATAAAACTACCATCAAGATACCTGGCAGTCCAGCTTTAGTGGCATCCAGCAAATTGATTTTAGCACCAACAGACCACCCTAATAAAATAATAATCAAGCCCATGCCACTCGTTAAGAAAGCCCCTAACTCTTTATCTAAATTACCAATGACGATGCCGATAATCAAAGGTATGACAATCGAAACCAACGACATATAATCTAATGGAGTTGGACTGATTAAACCATAAATAAACATCGGAACAATTGGCGTTGAGACAGCAGCTAAAAGTCCAAAGGCATTTTGATCGACTTCATCACCATAATCTTGAGACAAAGCTAAGAAAAGTGATGGATTCATCGACGTAATGGCCACAATAAAGGCAATCGCACTTAAACCTAGGACACCATCAAGACCAAATAATTTAACAAACAAAACACCGGCGATTGTATTAAACAGAAGCCTCGCACTTAAAATAATGCCGTATCGTTTAAACACTTGGACAATGGAGGATAAATTCAAACTACAGCCTGATAACATCACAATGCTACCTAAAATAAAGTTTAAACCTTGACCTGAGAATAACGCTTCAGTTGGTCCCCCGATTAAAAATAATTTAGGAAAGAAAGTCCCAATTATGGATGAAATCAGCATTGGAATCAACAAAGTGCCGCCAGGAAATTTCTTCATTAACTTTAACATATGGTACCTCTTACTATTCTAAACCAAAATAATTTAAAGCAGCGGCTCCCATTGCTTTGGCTGCAATTAACATCGAACCTTCTTCGATATCAAATTTAGGATGATGATGTGGGTAAGCCTCGCCTTTAGGACTCGCTCCAATATAAAAGAAACAACTTGGTCGCTCGATTGAATAATAAGCAAAGTCTTCTGATGGGTTTTGTTGACCACCATCTAAGATTTCATTGACCTCTTGAATCTCAGCATTTTGAATCGCTGCTACAACTTGTTGAGTCAACTGCGGATTATTCATCAAGACTGGATAATCATTTTGATAATCAAGCTCAATATCACAATGATACACTTTCGCTAGTCCATCACATAAGCGTTGGATTTCTTGTTCAATAAGTTGACGATTCTCATCAGACATACAGCGCACATCGCCTTCAAGCGTCACTGAATCTTTAATAATATTAAATTGACCTTTCCCATCAAAAGAACCAATTGATATGGATGCCGCATCGAAAGGATTAATACGACGAGAAACAATCGATTGTAATGTCACGACTAATTGACTAGCAATTAAAATCGCATCATTCGCTTCATGTGGTGAGGAACCATGGCCACCTGTTCCTTGAACTTTAATAATAAATTTAGCGCGTGCTTGTTGAGTTGGCCCTTCATGATAATAAATATTACCAAACTGCATTTTACTCATCACATGACAACCTAATACATTATCCACACCTTCTAAAATACCATCTTTAATCATTTGAATAGCGCCACCAGGCGGCATTTCTTCTGCGGGTTGATGAATAATAATAATTTTTCCAGTCAGTTCCGATTTCATTTCAATTAATGCATCTGCCAAACTTAACATATAAGCAGTATGGGCATCATGACCGCAAGCATGCATCACCCCAGGATTTTTGGAAGCAAATGGTAAACCAGTCGCTTCTTCAATCGGCAAAGCGTCAAAATCCGCTCTTAACGCTAATGTCTTGCCCGGTTTACCTGAGTCAATCGTTACCTTAATCCCATAACCACCAATACTACGCTCAACTTGACAATCTTTCCCTTCATAGAACTTCGCAATATACTCGCTAGTTTCTTTCTCTTCAAAAGATAATTCTGGATGTTCATGTAACCAACGACGGTCTTGAATCATCTGTGCTTCTTTTTCTTCTAATAATGTAAATAATTTATCTTTTAACATAATGCACCGCCTTCATATTATTTCTTTATTCTTATTTTATCACAATATTTTAAGCGATTGTTGTAAGACCCCTTGGCGGAAAACTGTTATTGATGCAACGTTTTATTTGCTGCAAGTAAGTGTAATAAATTGTATAATGAATTTATATCTATGTGAATTGGGATGGTGCTTGTATGACGAATGATCAAAATTTATTTACTCAAGAACTGAGTTCTTCAATCCATTATGGATTTATTGACGCAAATCAATTTACTTCTGGAATCTATTCACCAAAATTAATTCTCAACAAATCTGAGATTGGTCAATATGTCTTAACAGACATTCAAGAAGAATTAGACAAATGCTTATCTTTTGCTTTTTCAGTCGCTTTTATTTCCAAAGCTGGGATAGCAATGTTAAAATCACAACTCGCAGATTTAGCTGATAAAAATATTAAAGGGAAATTATTAATCTCTCCTTATTTAGGTTTTAATGACCCCAATGCGATGCGTGAATTACTTAAACTTAAAAATGTACAGGTGCGAATAACCAAAGAAAGCAAAAATATGCATGCAAAATGTTATATTTTTAATCATGGTTTAGAACAAGTGGCGATTGTCGGAAGTAGTAATCTTACGCATACAGCTATGAAAATCAATTATGAATGGAATATCAAATTAACTTCTTCTGAAAATGGCGACTTACTCTATCAAACACAACAGGAGTTCAACCAACTATGGGATGATTCTGTAGAATTAAATGAATCGGTAATTGAACAATATAGTCAATTTAGAAACCAAGTTTTCACAACTAAGCGACCCGATCTTATCGAAGAAGAATTAGCGCCGTTTAAAACAGATATCTCTCCTAATGACATGCAAAATGCTGCCCTTCAAGGTTTGCGAAAAGTACGAATGGGTGGTGCAAAACGCGCTTTAGTGATTAGCGCGACCGGAACCGGAAAAACATATTTATCCGCTTTTGATGTCAAGCAATTTCAACCAGACCGCTTTTTATTTGTCGTTCATCGCGAACAAATATTGCAAAAAGCTTTAAAAGATTATCAAAAAGTTTTAGCTTTTGAGGATAATGAAGCCACTATCTATCGCTCTGGTGATACATTAGGTTCTCATCGCTTTGTTTTTGCTACTATCCAAACGCTATCAAGAGATGAAAATCTTTATCGTTTTGCTAGCAATACCTTTGACTATATATTAATTGATGAAGTTCATAAAGCTGGTGCTCCAACCTATCAAAAAATAATAAATCACTTTGAACCTGATTTTTTACTGGGCATGACAGCCACACCTGAAAGAACGGATGAATTTAATATTTATGAATTATTTGATTATAATATTGCTTATGAAATAAGACTTCAAGAAGCTTTAGCTGAAAATATGTTGTGTCCTTTTATGTATTATGGTGTTAAAGATATTTATGTCGATGGTGAGTTAATCAATGATAAAACCAATACAAATATTCTTATTAGTGACCAACGTGTTGAACATATTTTGGACAAAATAAATTACTACTCTATTGCAGGTGTCGCGACAAAAGGGCTAATCTTCTGTTCAAATAAATTTGAAGCGCATGAACTTTCGAATAAATTAAACCTTAAGGGAAAGCGGACTATCGCCTTAACCGGTGAAAATACACAAGAAGAACGACAAGCAGCAGTAGAAAAATTAGAACAGGGCGTTTATGAATATATTTTAACAGTGGATATTTTTAATGAAGGGATCGATATTCCGAGCGTCAACCAGGTGGTAATGCTTCGCAACACTCAATCAAGTATTATCTTCGTGCAACAATTGGGACGAGGTTTAAGAAAATATCCTGAGAAAGAATTTGTCACGGTGATAGACTTTATTGGGAACTATTCAAATAACTTTCTAATCCCAATCGCTTTATTCGGTGATCAATCAATGAATAAAGACAATTACCAACGTAAACTGATTAATCGTAATCAAGTAAGTGGGATTACTACCATTAATTTTGAGGAAGTTGCGAAAGAACAAGTCTTTAATTCAATTCAAAAAACTAACTTATCCAAACTCGGTATACTAAGAGAAAAATATATGGAAATGAAACAAAAATTAGGACGCATTCCTAGACTAAATGATTTTATCTATTATGATTCTATTGACCCCATTGTCTTTTTTGAACGATTTAAGCATTTTGTAGAAGCAATTAATAAATTTGAAAAAAAGGATAGCATCTCATTAACAGCCGATGAAGATAAATTTTTATGTTTTTTAAGTTTGGAATTGGCTAATGGAAAACGAAAAGATGAGTTGTTATTAATTAAGAGTCTAATGGACCATCAGCAGATAACTTTCAAACAGTTTGCTGATTTATTAGCTGAACATGGCATAGAATGGAATTCAAAAAGACAAAAATCAATCGAACGTATTTTAACACTTCAGTTTTATAAATCGAATAAAAGTGCTAAATATAGCCATCCTATTATTGAAGTGCACCCAACCGGCTACCAATTGACCGAGAGAATAGCCCAAGTATTAACTAATACGAATGTGCTTCAACAAGTTCAAGATATTATTGATACAGGTTTAATGAGAAATGACCGATACTTACCTGGTGCATTAAAAATTGGCGAAAAATACTCTAGAGCTGATGTTTGCCGACTCCTTTATTGGGACTCCGATGATTCATCTACCATGTATGGCTATTTAGTAAAGCATCAAACTTGTCCGATTTTTGTCACCTATCATAAAGACGAAATCACTAACAAAACGACACTTTATCACGATGCTTTTATCAATGAACAAAAGTTTCACTGGTATACAAAACCCGATAGAACACTACGTTCACCCGAAGTCCAAAAAATAATTGAAAGTCAACAACGTCAAATCGCTTTGCACTTATTTGTAAAAAAAGAAGATGCTGAAGGCGCAGACTTCTATTATTTAGGACCGGTGCAATATGAAAAAGGGTCTGCTCAAGAAACTAAAATGCCGCTAACTAATAAACCAGTGGTCACCATGACTTTAAACTTAGAGCAAAAAGTGAGCTATGCGCTCTATCGATATCTCATTCATAAATAAAAATAACAGTAAGTGAAGCTGAATTATTTTCAGTCACTTACTGTTTTTTCTAATAATTGTTTTCTAATATTTTTGCGGTAGGAATATCAACGGGTGCCCACTCTATGGTCATGACTTCGTTCGGTGATAACCAACGATATTGGGCATGTTCTTTTAATACAAAATGCTCGGATTTCATCTTAGCTCGATAAGTACTCATTTTGACAATCCCAAAATCATATTCATATGCTGTTGTGGTAATATTTTCTTCCACTTCAATCTCGAGTGCTAATTCTTCTTGTATTTCACGAATTAACGCTTCTTTTTCAGATTCCCCTTTTTCTATTTTGCCTCCGGGGAACTCCCATAATCCAGCTAGAGTCATTTTTTCACTACGTTGCATTGCTAAAAGTTTCCCATCGTGAATAATGGCCGCTCCAACTACTTTTATGACACGTTTTTCTAAGTCAGTCTGCATTACACTTCCCTCAATCTCTTGGTGTTAATGAACAAGAGGTTCCATTTAAGTCAATTAACTCAAAAATAATGCGGTTATTGGGTAATAAAACTGCTGGCAGTCCAGATTGTCCCCATTGTTTAAAGGGTTCAAATTCCATACGACGGGCTTTAAAGGCTTCAAACTCTTGACGATTAGCTTCTGACTCACTGACATCTACTTTTTCATATTCAACACCTTGTGCTTCTAATTCATCAATGAATTTTTGTGAAACGGCATCTTTTGAATCATAATATAATTTATAAACTGACATAATTATTCTCCTATCTCTAATTCGATTGGGCAATGATCACTGCCCATTACTTCAGGTCTTATTTTGACATCATGGATACGATCAATAATGTTTGGTGAGACGACAAAATAATCAATTCTCCATCCAACATTACGTTGACGTGCTTTATTCATATAACTCCACCATGTATAAGCACCGGTCACTTCTGGGTTACGATAACGAAACACATCAACATATCCAGCTTCGATGACTTGTGAAAATTTAGTGCGTTCTTCAATCGTAAAACCAGCATTTTTAGTATTCGTTTTAGGATTTGCTAGGTCAATTTCTTGATGAGCAACATTTAAATCCCCACAAAATACAATCGGTTTAATCGCATTTAAAGTATTTAAATAAGCGAGGAAATCATCTTCCCAAAGTTGACGATAATCTAACCGAGTCAAGTCCCGTTTCGCATTCGGTGTATAAACCGTTACTAAATAATAATCGGCAAACTCTAAGGTTATCACACGCCCTTCTTGGTCATGATCTTCAATGCCAATACCATATGTCACCGATAATGGTTTTATCTTAGTAAAAATAGCGGTGCCTGAATATCCTTTGCGCACAGCTGAATTCCAATACTCATAATATCCTAACTCACTAAAGTCAAAATCCACTTGGTCTTCTTGGGCTTTGGTCTCTTGTAAGCAAATAATATCTGGGTTGGACTCCTCCAGATAACTTTGTAAGGCGCCTTTATTTAATACTGAACGAATGCCATTGACATTCCATGATGCTAATTTGATTGACATAACTTCACTCCTTACTCTTTAGTATAATTCGCTTTGGCTTTTTATGCCAATATTTTTGACTTTTTGTTTTAGTTACAGATATATTTTACATATCTACGCAAAATTTTAAGTTGCTTTTAACTACTCGTCCTATAATAAAGACAAGCTTGTGATAGGAGCAAACTTCTCTCTCTCCTAAATATTTTAAAAACTTTATTATCCTATCACAGACTTAATAAATAATATATTGCACAACAATTCATTTTTTAGACTCCCTAGTCAAGTAAAGAAGATTATTTTGTGCAGGATGAGAAATTTAATTGAAGAACAGTACTTTCACTTAACTTTCTATCCAATCCCTATCTATTAGAACCGGTGTTTCTCCGGTTCTTTTTTTATTAAAAAAGCAGTTAGGTCACTGAATCATCTTCAGCTTTCCTAACTGTTTTTTATTTTCTGCGACTATTCTACTGCTTTTAAGGCTTCTACCATATCGATTTTCTTCAATTTTTGATGCATTACGAGCATGACAATTGAAGAGAATAAGAAGGTCATTGCGGCCGAAATCAAGTGACTTGGCCAATTAATGATCGGATAGAAGAATAAATTAGGCATTTGAATTGTTTTTAAAATATATTGATTGAGGATAACACCAAGGCCCAATCCAATCACTGAACCAATCGCAGTTAAAATCAATACTTCATCATAAATATACATGCTGACTTCACGGTTATAAAACCCTAATACTTTAATTGTCGATAATTCTCGTAGTCGCTCTGAAACATTGATATTCGTTAAATTATACAAGACGACAAAGGCTAAGGCGGCCGCTGAAATAATCAATACTAAGGTAATGACATTTAAACTTCCCATTGTTTCTTGAACATTGTTTTCTATCGAATCTAAACTTAAGTAAGTTAACACGGCTTCTTTATCCGAAAAATCTTGTTCTAATTGATGACTATCTGCATTCGCACCATATTGCATCAATAAGGCATTAAAGGTTGGTTCTTCCTCAAAGATTGTTTGATAATTTTCCGGTGAAAGGTAAACATAGTGTTCGATATAATTTTCTACAATTTTGCTGACGGGAATATCTACTTCATTACCGTCATTATCGACTAAATGAAGCATATCACCGACACCGACATTGACATATTCGGATAATCTTTCAGAAATAACAGCACCCTGTTCTTGACTCAAATCAATCAATTGCTCTGGTGTTTGTCTTTCATGAATATCTAAGAACCCTTGATAATCATCTAAAGGCACGATAACCGAAACGCTTTGCACCGCTGCATTAGTGTCGGTTTGCCAATTAGCTGAATGAATTTCTAACGTTTTATCGAGTTCAGAATGGTGGGACACTTCATCAATGACTTGATCTTTTTTTGCTTGTTCAGCATCCTCATCTAAATATAATACCGCATCATAACGTTGTAATTGCTTAAATTGTGTTTCCACTAATCCATCAATCGTGTCGCTAATACCAAATCCGGTGACGATTAACATCGTACAGCCCGCAACGCCTACCAATGTCATGGCATTTCGTCCTTTATAACGTAAAAGATTCCGAATGGTCATTTTACGATTAAAGGAAAGTCGATTCCAGATGAATCCAATGCGTTCAATCATGGTTTTCTTACCTGCTTTAGGTGGTTCTGGTCGTAATAATCGAGCCGGCTGTTCTCTTAAATATTGTAATGGCGTCCAAATCGCTGGAATCAAGGCACAGGATAAGGCAATTAAGGCAACTAACCCATTCAATTCATGCGAACGCACGGTTACCGCACTATCGAAGTGGAATAAACTATTATAAGCATTCATAATCACCGGTGGGTAAATACGATACCCTAATTCAATCCCAATGACTGTCCCAATGACCGTGGCTAATAAGGCGTACATCACAAATTTACTTAGGATGACATGGTTAGGGTAACCCATTTGTTTCATCGTCCCCATGTAATTGCGTTGTTCACTAACCATTCGTTTAATCGTTGTAAAGGTCACTAACACCGCAATCGCAAAGAAGAAGAGTGGAAAGACGGTACTAATCTGCTTAATTTGATTCGCATTATCATACAAACTATCATAAGAGTCAAAGCTATCACGTTGATTTAAATAATAAGTCGGTTCTTTTAAGTCATCAACTTCTTTTTGGCCATCTGCCAAATCGGCTTCGGCTTTTTTCAATTCTTTTAAAGCATCTTTTTTCTCTGACTTAAATTTTGCGAGATTTTCTTCATACTCTTTTTGGCCATCTTCTAATTCTTTTTTAGCGTCTGCTAGTTCTTTTTGACTATCTTCAAGTTCAGTTAAGCCATCAGCTAATTCAGTCTCACCGTCTTCAATTTCCTGTAGGGCAGTAGCTAATTTTTCTCGTCCTGTGGCTAATTCATTGAAGGATGAAGCTAATTGTTCTTTACCCGCATTCAGTTGACTCCAACCATTGTCGATTTTTTCTCTGGCTGTTGCTAACTCTGATTTTGCATTGTCAAGTTCAGTCTGACCTGCTTGCTTTTCTTCATCAAATTGAGCTTTACCTTCTTGATAGGCTTTAAGACCTGTTGCGTACTCATTCCAACCTTGTTCATAGGCTTTTTGTCCTTCATTTAAAGTCGCTTCATTCGTTGCGATTTCTGTTTGAGCCGTAGCAAATGCTTGAAGACCAGCTTGTAAGCCTTCAATTTGGGTTTGTAATGAAGCTATGGCCCCGGCTAATTGTTCAACTTTTTTAGCTGTTTCCGGACTAATTAATTGGTTAAGTCCCGCCAATTGTTCTTCTAAAGTTGCTTTTTGACTTTCTAGCTCAGTTACTTGGTTAGTTAACGCCGTTTTTTGCTCTGAAATGGTGCTTAGTTGAGCTGACAGTTCATCGCGAGTAGTTATAAGCGGTGCTAATGTTGCTTGTTCAGCCGTCAGCGTATTATGAGTCTGCGTCACCAATGCTTCAGCTTCTTGTAATTGTGCTTCAACCGTCGCATACTCTGTTGATTCTGGATCTAAATTTTCTAATTGAGTCGCCTGTTCATCGCGCGCTTGCACTGCTTCGTTATAAGCTAGTTGTGCCTGATCAACGATTGCTTGTTGTTCGGTGACCGTTGCTTCCACTGTTGCTAACTCTTCGGTTAAACTACTTTCAGATTCGGCTAATGGTGTTAAATGCTCATTAAGTTCTGCTAATCCTGCTTCCACTTCAGCTATACCGGCATTGACTTGCTTAATTTGTTCGGGAGCAGCTTTAATTTGCGATTCTAGAGTGGTTTTTTGATTGGTCAACTGTGTCAATTGTTGTTGTAAATAAATAACAGTTAACTCCCCTTGAGACGTCGATTCAGCTAATATTTTTTGATTTGTTTGCTCATCAAATTGTCCTTGTTGGGCTTGTGTTTTTAAGTTGCTTAAATTCTCTGCTAAATTCGGAATCTTTTGCTGTAATTCGCTAGCCATTTGTTCTTGGCCTTTCGTTAATTCAGCTTTACCACTTTCTAACGCTGCTAGGCCTTCATCTAATTGTGCTTTTGAAGCATCCAGTTGCTCTTTGGCTTCATCTAATTTTGCTTTATTAAGTGACAATTCACTTTGAGCACTACTGATTTTTTCATTAAAGGTTTTTACTCCTGACTGATATTCTGCCAGACCTGATTGATACTCGACTTCACCATTATTTAGTGTTTCTTCTTGTGTTTCAATTTCTTCCAAACCTGATTGATAAGCTGCTTCACCACTTTCAAGCTCTGCTAAGCCATCATGGTATTCATTCCGTCCATCGGCTAATTTGGTAGAGGCGGATGCCCATTCGTCATAGCCTTTGGCCAGTTCTTCACTGCCCGATTCATATTTTGATTGACCTTCTGAAAGTTCATCTTTGGCTGATTCTAATTCTTTTTCCGCACTTGCTAATTCAGCATAGCCTTCATCAATTTCTTTTGCTCCATCTGATAAAGTTAAATTCAAGTCATCTTTTAATTGTTGTAGACGAATTTCTGGACGTTCGGCGAATGCTGCTTCTAAATCACTTTGGACATCATCCATCACTTGATTATATTGGTCAGAATAGGCGCGATAACGACCGGCTTCTGTTGACCAATAAAGGACTTCAGTATAAATATCGCCTGCAACCGCTTCTGGCATCACTAAAACATAGCCATTAATATTGCTGACACCACGACTAATTTTTGAAAAATACAGTGGTGTATCAACAAAACCAGTCACCTTAAATTGAGTGCGGGTTAAATAGGGTGCTTGTAACCCCTCCAAATGGGTGTCTTCATCTTCTTTAGGAGCGGCACTGACTTGTTCTAATTCAACGACATCCCCAATGTTTATGTCTGATTGACGATATTTAATATCCAAGGCTATCTCATCTGCTTTTTGCGGTAATGCGCCTTCCACTGCAAAGAAATAATCTTTATTACTATTAGGATACACTTTGACTCGTTCAGATAATGGGTTTAAGGTGGTCTCTAAAGCTTTTAAGGGGTCTACAGTGAGTCCTTTTTCTTCAATTAATTGAATATCATCCTCATTTAAACCTAAAGTTGATAAAATTTGGCCATCAGGCAAATGATATTGCTCATAAAATTGACGTGCCGTTTCTACCATGGCAGGACTCGTAGCCCGAATACCGACAAAAAAAGCGACTCCTAATAACATTATGAGTAGAATGGATAGAAATCTCGGCCAAGATTTTTTTATTTCTGTTAAGTTATCTTTCCATATAACTTTATTCATCATTCTCACCTACCATGTAATATCCGCTACTAATTTGGGTTGTTCATTGGCTCGTTCTGATTTTACTTTTCCGTTACGAATCTCAATGACGCGATCGGCCATTTGCGCAATTGCCGTGTTATGGGTAATGACAATCACGGTTGTATTGGAGTTACGTGATGTATCTTGCAATAACTGTAAAATTTGTTTTCCTGTCTCATAATCTAAGGCACCGGTCGGTTCATCACATAATAATAATTTGGGTTGCCCCGCAATCGCCCGAGCAATCGAAACTCTCTGTTGTTCCCCACCTGATAATTGCGCCGGAAAATTGTCTAAGCGATGCCCCAGTCCGCAATCTTCTAATACTTTTTGAGCATTCATACCTGATTTCGCAATTTGGATCATTAACTCGACATTTTCCTTAGCAGTTAAATTAGGAACTAAGTTGTAATTTTGAAAAACAAAACCAACAGAATTACGTCTATAAGTGGTTAATTTGCGTTCACTATATTGCGCAATATCCTCTCCATCAATCAAAACTTGACCACTGGTCGCTTGATCCATTCCACCTAAAATATTTAAGGTAGTCGATTTTCCGGCACCTGATGGTCCTAAAATGACAACAAATTCGCCACGTTCAATCGTAAAGTCAATGCCATCATTAGCTCGAGTCACCACTTCTCCAGTATGATATTCTTTGACCACATCTTTAAATTCAATATAACTCACTTTCTCACCTCATTTATGCTACTGTGCTCGATAATAAACCAAGACTTTTAAATATTGACTCGCTTCATCAGCAGACGTTGGATAGTCATCCGGTAAACCAAATGATTGAATTAAATAATATTCTCCTGCTGCTGCTTGAGCTACTTGGTTCATATCATCCATAAATAGTTCTTTAGGGTAACCACTATGATTGGTACTTAATACACAAAAACCACCGGGAGCTGTTAGTTCAAACAAATCTGCCGCTAATTGACGATAATCGGTTTCTGCTCTAAATAAGTAATCTTTCGTGCGAGCAAAACTAGGTGGATCACAAACAATCCAATCAAAAGTTCGTTGATGACGTTTTGCATATTGAATATAGTCAAAGACATCCATGACTCGAATCTCATGATTTTCCGTTGGCGCTTCGATCTGATTCAAGGCAAACTGTTCAGTCGTTTTTTCTAAACTACGATTCGCTACATCCACACTGATTGTATGCTTAGCTCCTCCCACAGCGGCCGCTACCGAAAAGCCACCGGTATAGCTAAATAGATTTAATAAACTCGCTCCGGCTACTTGACTTTGAATAAATTGACGTACTTCACGTTGGTCCAAAAATAAACCGGTCATCCATTCTGAACCTAAATAAATCGCATAACGAATATTGTTTTCTAAGATTTCAATCGGTTGTGGCGCTACCTCGCCATAAGTATGTTCAATCGGTTGTTCTGCTTCAATCAGTTTGAACCGTTTGGTTTCATAAACGCCTTTAATTTGCGGTAAAAAGTATAATAAGACTTTGATAAAGGTTGCTCGTTCGGCAAAGACTGCGCGATTATACCAGTTAATTTGAATAAAACCATCATACCAATCGATGGTGAGGCCACCTAAACCATCGCCTTCACCATTAAACAGACGAAAAGCTGTCGTTTCTTCACTATCAAAAAATTCTTGGCGTTTTTCAATCGCATCTTCAATGACATTTTCGATAAAATCTTGATTAAAATAAATACGTTCATGATCAGTAAAGACCCAAGCAATGCCTTTATTTTGATGACCAACAATAGCTTTCGCAATAAATTTTTTGTCATTATCTACTAGTTGTAAAATCGTGCCGTCACTTTGACCCGCTGCAGCTTCTTGATTGACGAAATCTTCAGCTTGTAATAAACATTCGCCTCGCTCAATCCTTTCAATCGCTTGTTGGGTTAATTTATGTAATCTCATATAGTTCTCCTCTATACATTTAATCATCTTGGTGTTACAATAGTAACACCAAGTCGATTTTTGTGCAATAAATTTTGATTGTGTTGTGACAGATTTTGAAAAAATGATACATCTTTACCTAAAGGGAGGTAAATTTTATGAAAAACAACAATCAAGAATTAAATCAATTAACAAAAGATTCTTTAAAAACAGCCTTAATGCAACTTTTAGCTGAAAATTCTGTCGAAGAAATTAAAGTCACTTCCTTAACTAAAAGAGCCGGTGTCTCGCGCATGGCTTATTATCGTAACTATCCATCCATCACTGCCTTGTACCATGAACTTTATGATGATTATTTCAGACAATTTTTCCAATCAAATCTAAAATACTTAATTGATAATCAACAACAAACATTTTGGGTGGCACTCTTTGAATTTATCTTTGAACATCAAGAGGCGGCTAAAGTATTATTATCAACTAAAGAAAATCCCCATTTTTTAGACTATTTAAATCAAGTTTTTTGTAATCCAATTGAACATATCACCGATCGCTATCTGATACGGGGCGTGGTCGGTAGTGTGTTTAATGTGTTAACAGAATGGGTTCAAAATGAGTTTGATTTAACACCGGCTGAAATTGCCCCTCTATGTGTTAATTTAACTGAAAATGTAAAAATCGAATCCCAACCTTTTACAACCATACAAAAATATGGAGAACAAGCGCCGTAATCGTTTAAAAAAGACTCTATGCTTTTTGGTAACAGAAAATTCTCTGTTGATTCTCATCGATATTCTTGGGGAGATAGGCAGAAATGGCTCGGTCATATGTATTGGTTCTCTTGGACTAATAGACAGAAATGGCTTGGTCATTCACCCCTATTTTATCAATACAAAAAAGACAATATCTTTAGCGTTAATGCTTAAAGGATATTGTCTTTTAAATTGCCTAAAATTTTATTAATAATTAATAACTTGTCCGACAGAAATAATCGTTGAGCCACCATTAGCTGCAATTAATGTATTCACATCGATACCTGATCGTCTTGCGATGCTATAAAGAGTATCACCGGCTACTACGGTATAACTACCAGTAGTTGACGTTACAGTTGTAGTTGGTGCTGGAGTTTCTGTTACGGTCGTCGTTGCGCTTGTTGTATCTGTTGTGCTTGTTGACGTCGTTGGTTCATTGCTAGTGTTATTATTAGCTACTGTTGAACCACTAACCACTAAACTTTGACCCGGATGTAATACCGTTCCTTCAGCTAGTCCATTGGCACTTAAAATTTGGCCAACAGTTGTTTGGTGACGGCTAGCGATTGACCATAAGGTATCTCCTGCTACAACGGTATAATTACCATTGGAAGTTGATACTGGTGTCGTCGTTGCTTCTTCTTTTTCTGTAACTGACGTCGAATCCGTTTGAGTAGTTGCTACACTTGGTATTGTAATGACTTTACCAGCTATTAAATTTTGTCCATTTTGAGCCATTAAACTTTCAACGGAAACATTGTATCGACGAGCTAATGACCAATAAGTATCGCCCGCTTTTACAGTATAGTTACCTTTAGTATTGGTTGGCGTTGAGTTAGTAGACTCTTCTTTAGGACTGTTATTTTCAGTTGATGCTTGAGTCGTTTGACCCGGAACAACTAATTTTTGTCCGACATATAAACTAGAAGAACTAGTATTATTTAAACGTTGTAATTCACCCGCACTAACACCCAATCGACGTGCTAATGACCAATAGGTGTCCCCCGCTTTAACGGTATATTGACCTTGTTGAGTAGGGGTTGTTGGCGTTTCTGGTTTAGACGTTTCTGGTTTTTCAGCAGGTTTTTCAGCTGACTTTTGTCCAGGAACAACTAATGATTGACCTACAGATAAATGGGCTGAGGTAGTGTTGTTTAATTTTTGTAATTCTGCTACACTCACACCAAACTTTTTAGCTAACTGCCAATATGAATCACCAGCCACTACTTTATAGCTACCATTAGCTGTTGATTCTGGACTAGATGGTGTTGGCGTTTCAACGGTGGTTTCTTTTTCCGTTTCATTTTTTTCTGTATTCGCTACTCCAGGAATACGAATCGCTTGACCTACAAATAAATTGCCATTCGTCGCATTATTCGCATTTTGTAATGATTTAACATCCACACCGAATTTACGCGCTAATGACCAGTAAGTGTCTCCAGCTTCAACCACATAATTGGTGGTCGTACCATTGTTAGTCGTGTTTTCTTCAGTACCACCTTGGTTGTTATTATTATTTTGATTATTATTTGACTGATTAGCTACTGTATCATAGGCAGTTAAATTGTTTTGTTGAATAATCGCGTTTAACTTCGATGCGTAAGAAGTATCCGTCGCATAACGACCGGTTAAATGGCGAGTGGCATCTTGATAGCTATTCGTTTGGCTAACACGTGCCCCTAAATAATAATTATAGCGCCAACTATTGGCACCATTATCCCCTGTTAAAATATTAGCATAATCTTGTAATGAGCCGGCATAATCATCATAACGTTTGAATGCTTCATTGGCTACATAATAATTGCCAGTACCATCATCTTCTAAAGTGTCCATATTAACGGTATTATCAGATGAGCTTCCTTTAATCCCAAATAAATTATGATATGGCGCTCTTGCTAAGGTAGAATTTCCCCATCCAGATTCTAATACGGCTTGAGCGATCATAACAGATGCATATAAATCATTAGAAGCGGCAATTTTCTTAGCACTATCTGTGACAAGGTTTAAAAATTCACTCTTACTTAATCGTGTATTAGATGTCGTTTGAGCCATAACATTAGATGGCTTCGTTGTGGATTCAATAAATGCTGCCGTTGAAAACATAATTAATCCAGTATTAAAAGCTTTACGAATTTTTTTCATTCGTTCAACTTGTTTATTTCTCTGTTGTTTCTTTACTGTAACGCGTCTAGATTGAACTGGCACTCGATTCGCCTCCTAAATTATATTCATGTTTTATTCTAACTCAAATTAAGTTATAATTATAGGGATTCCGATGATTTATCGTTAAAGCTTAATGATTGTAATATAATTGAAACACGAGGAGAGTTGTTATGAAAAATGCTTTACACTTTAGCCATCAATTGTTAGCAGATTTAATTCAACGTTTCCCTAATGGAACTTATATTGATGCTACCTTAGGTAATGGCAATGATACTCATTTTATAATCAATCAACCTCATTTTAAAGGACATGTTTATGGCTTTGATATTCAAAAACAAGCCATTCTCAATTCTACTGCAAAACTTGAGGCGCATCCAAAATACCAACTAGTCAGTTTAATAGAGCAGAGCCATGATCAAATAAACAAGATCATAAGCGAACCAACCATTGCTGGAGCTATCTTTAATTTAGGGTATTTACCTGGTGGTGACCATGATATTACCACTCATTTTCCTAGTACGCTATCGGCTATTGAACAAATTGCCGAAAAATTAGTTAAAAGAGGTCAGATTTTATTAGTGATTTATTCTGGGCATCCAGCAGGTATGATTGAAAAGCAAAAATTATTCGACACCTTATCGACATGGTCTCAAAAAGAATACCAAGTCCTACAATATGAATTTATTAATCAACAAAATCAGCCACCCATGTTATTAATAATCGAAAAAGTTAAATGAAAAATAAACGTAGACTATGATAAAGTACCATCCCCTTATCTAGTCTACGTTTTATGTTATGCGTTAATAGCTGCTTTTAAAGCCTCTACTTTATCTGTTTGTTCCCAAGGTAATTCAATATCACGACGACCAAAATGTCCATAAGCTGCGGTTTGATCATAAATTGGTCGTAATAAGTCTAACATTTCGATGATGCCTTTCGGCGTTAAGCGGAACGTTGAGCGAACAGCAGCAATTAATTTACTTTCTGATATCTCACTGGTATTAAAGGTATCAATTGAAATCGAAACAGGTTCGGCCACCCCAATCGCATAGGCCAGTTGGACTTCACAACGCTTAGCTAAACCAGCTGCTACAATATTTTTCGCAATATAGCGAGCGGCATAACTGGCTGAGCGGTCGACTTTCGTTGCGTCTTTCCCTGAGAAAGCTCCCCCACCATGTCGTGCATAACCACCATATGTATCGACAATAATTTTACGTCCTGTTAGGCCAGAGTCACCTACTGGGCCACCAATAATAAATTTACCGGTTGGATTGATAAAATATTTCGTTTCATCATCTAATAATTCAGACGGAATAATCGGTTTGACGACATGGGCAATCACATCATCATGAATTTGTTGTAAAGTCACGTCTTCTGTATGTTGCGTTGATATGACAATAGTATCGACTCTTTGCGCTACTCCCGTTTCATCATACTCAATGGTGACTTGTGTTTTGCCATCTGGTCCTAAATAATTTAACTCGCCTGATTTACGAACTTCAGCTAATTTTAATGCTAATTGGTGACTAAGTGAAATCGGAAGTGGCATTAATTCTGGTGTTTCATCCGTAGCATAACCAAACATCAATCCTTGGTCACCCGCTCCGATTTCGATTTCTGAATCTTGATCACGGGTTTCAATCGCATTGTTGACTCCTTGAGCAATATCGGGTGATTGCTCGTCTAGTGAGACCAATACCGCTACAGTCTTCGCATCGAACCCATATTGTTGTTTATTATATCCTATCTCATCAATTTTTTGACGAACGATTTGTTGGATATCAACATACGCAGAAGTAGTAATTTCTCCAAACACTAATACTAAACCGGTATTAACCGCAGTCTCGCACGCAACCCGAGCATTTGGATCTTGCTCTAAAATGGCATCCAAAATCGCATCACTAATTTGATCGGCAATTTTATCTGGATGTCCCTCGGTTACTGATTCTGACGTAAATAATCTTTTTTCTGTCATTTTTCTTTCCCCCATTATTTCATTTTGGTTACAAGGCATTTTCACTTTGAAGAAAGTGAACCCTATCGGGAATTTTGAGTTGTAACATTATCGATTATAACTTAAAATAGAGATAATGAATAGCTTTTTATAAAATTATGTCGATATTCAGAAGGGATTTGTTACTTATGACTACTTTTATCAAGTTGTTACAAAACCCCCTTGTCAAGATTTTTTTAGCACCATTTACTTTGATTGGTGTTGGAACAATCGTGGGGTTGAGTTCAGCTGCATCACCAAACTGGATAAATGCTCTTTTACTATTTGTGATAGTTGTCAGTTCACAATTAATTGATCATTATTTTCACCAGCGAAATGTACAACGGAATCACAAAAGTACACCTGAATTTATCTTATATGTTTGTGAAGGTATTTTAATCATCACATCGGTTATTTTTATTTTAAGAAATAACTGGATTATTAATTTACTGTTACTTTTATATATTGCCTATATTCATTTTCAATATATACCTTTTCCAATTGTGAATACATTTTATCAATATATTTTGACCATCTTTTTTAATGCTTTTATTTTAAATACGGTAGCATACTATAGTCAAACGACGAGTATCACTACCAATTTTTTACTGTTATTGATTCCTCTTGCGTTAATTACAGCAGGCATCACGATTGAAATCAATCACTTACGCTATTTATTAATTACTAGAAAGAAACAATCGACACTGTATCATTGGACCGGCATTGGATTAGCGATTGTAGCCATATTTGCTGGCGTTTATTTCACTTTACCAAGCCAATCTTACTTTTTAGCACAAATTGCTTATGTTTTCATTACATTATTCAGTATTATTCCTGCTATTGTGCAAGTAGATAATGAAAAACAACGTCAAAATAAAATTAATTATTTGAGTACCGCTTTATTAATTTTTAGTATTTTTTATAGTTTAGCGATTGTTTTCTAAATCGGTTTTAGAAGTGGACCAACAGTAGAAATTCAAATGATTTTGTTTGGTCTGTTTACCTCTACAAAGTTGAGAATGGGCCAGAAGTAGAAAAACGAATGATAATTGACGATATACTTCAAGTTAAGGCTTAACCTCTAACTACAATCATGATTTGGTTTAAACGAAACTCTTTAAAAATATTCACAACAGGCAATCGTAATTTTCGGTTGCCTGTTTATTTGTTTTTAGAAAACTAAATTGGGAGTAGACCAGAAGTAGAAAATTGAATGATTTTCGCTTCGTCTGTCCATCCCCACACAGTTGGGAGAGGACCAGAAGTAGAAAATAGAATGATTTTCGCTTCGTCTGTCCACCCCCGC
>NZ_KV805697.1:0-4698 GCF_001811625.1 Globicatella sp. HMSC072A10
AATGATAGATACTCTGTTATGGGACGCTTACATATAATGTCATTAAAAGCACTCTTATATAGACTTTTCGGTAATACATGTTTTTGCACTCTCTATAATTTCCTATCAGTAAAACGCGTTAGACGATTAAAGGATTGATCCTTTTAGCTTTAAAACTATTACAATTTTATTTGAAAAGTTAAATATAAAATTGTAATTTTTCGTGTAGTAGTTTTATTATTTATCGGCCTTACTCTTACCAATATCAAAGAGAAGGCTGTTTTTGTTTGTCTATCACATCAATATTTTATTGAATCGGCACCATACTCAACAGCATCTTCTGGCCTTACTTAAAGCCGATCAACTTTGTGAACTTTAGTAGTGCACGAAAACTAATTTTAATGTTTAGATACTTTTATTTTTTACGTATCTCATTAAAAAAGAAATGAACATATTTTAGTTTTACATCATTGGTAATGCCAGATAGACTTTTACTTTAAATGGTGGGGGAATTTGCTTGGAGATAAACACTTCTTCATTGCAAACCTTCTTCCATATTGAGATAATAGAGAATAGACGAGGAGTGAGACTGATGAATTTTGATCACACAGCTTTTGCTGTTTTTAATGAACCTGAACTAGCGGGAAGAATGGTGGGCATTCAAGCACGTATTCAACCAACTTTTCAATATTTTGGTGATATTTTAGCAGAACATCTTCAAGAACAATCACCACAATCAACGGAGGTGTTCGTGCATATTGCAAAACATTTACGGAGAACGACTTATCCACCAGAATCAACATGGGTAGCGATTGGTGGAGATAAACGTGGATATAAGAAGTATCCTCATTTCCAAATTGGTATTAATGAACATTATGTATTTTTCACGTTGGCGTTAATTGATAATCCACTCCATGAAAAAGAGATTGCTCAATTATGGCAACAAAAATTATCAGTATTTAAAGAGTTGCCACAAGATTTCGCAGTCATTCCGGATCATACCCAGTTTGGGTTTCAAGAGGGGCCGGATATTGATTGGGCAAACTTGCTTGAACGTTTGGAAAAAGTAAAAAAAGCTGAGTTAATGATAGGAAGAATCTATCCAAAGGATTCAGAGATATTAAGTGATAGTAAATTATTATCGGAAAGTTTCATTGAAACTCTTGATGATTTGATGCCATTTTACATGGAAGCCATGTCATTTTATTAAAACTAAAATAATTTGATATAGACCGCTTTCATCGGAAAAATGTTTTTATTTTTATTGCAAAATACTGTATAGTAGTACATGGACAGGAGGCGGGCTAATGCAAAATTATGCTTATCCTATCGATTCAGATTGGTCAACAGAAGAGATAGTTAAAGTTGTTGAATTTTTAGCAGCTGTTGAGCAAGTTTATGAGTCTTCAATGGATGTTAAAGAGTTCTCGATTAAGTATCAAAAATTTAAAGAAGTGGTGACCAGTATAAGTGGTGAAAAACAATTAGATAAAGTTTTCCAAAGTGAAAGTGGTTATTCTATTTATCAAGCTGTGAAATTAATGAAAGAGCTGAATAAAACGGAAGCCAAAAACAAAAAGATGAGGATTAATTAGGAGGAAGAATATGGATTACCAATTACATCATCGTATTTTAGTTTGGATGGAAGAAGCGGCAGAGGCTTTGAGAGAATCTCATAGTAGAAAATTACAAGTCGATGAAAAAAAGGATGCCAGTGATTTAGTTACTGAAATGGATAAAGCAACGGAAAAATTCTTTACTGAGAAAATTCGTCAGTTTTATCCTGAACACCGTATTATTGGCGAAGAAGGAATCAGTGATCCGGTAAATGATACCAATGGCATGATTTGGGTTATTGATCCGATTGATGGTACTTTAAACTTTGTTAAACAAAAGAATAATTTTGGTATTATGATTGGTTTATTTAATAATGGTAAGCCAGTAGCGGGCTATATTTATGATGTGATGCAGCATGATTTATATTATGGTATCGTTGGTGAAGGGATGTATCTCAATAATAAACCATTGAAACCATTACCGGTAGGTCCATTAAATGATAGTCTCATTATGGGAAATGTCGGGATGTTTAGTCGCAATCAAAATAATTGTCAAAGTTTATTAGCAACGGTATTAGGAGCCAGAGCACATGGTTCTGCAGCTTTAGAGGTGATTCAAGTTTTAAGAGGTGAAGCCTCACTTTACTTATCTTTTGGCTTACATCCTTGGGATTTTGCTGCAGGATATGCGATTTGTGAAGCGGGTGGTATTATTTGTACACAAGCAAATGGCTCACCATTATCTATTTTAGAAAAATCACCGGTCCTCTTTGCACATCCAAGCGTTTATAAGGAAGCAGTCGAAATTTTAAACAATCCAACAGAAATAGGGGAAATTAATGAATACGCGTAATGATATAAGAAATATTGCAATAATTGCTCACGTTGACCACGGTAAAACAACTTTGGTTGACCAATTACTAAAAAACTCAGATACTCTTGATGCTCGTTTACAGTTAGAAGAACGTGCAATGGACTCGGGAGATATCGAAAAAGAACGTGGCATTACCATCTTAGCCAAAAATACAGCTGTTAACTATAAAGGCACTCGTATTAACATTTTAGACACACCAGGACATGCCGATTTTGGTGGTGAAGTAGAGCGTATTCTTAAAATGGTTGATGGTGTTGTGTTAGTAGTGGATGCTTATGAAGGTACCATGCCACAAACACGTTTTGTATTAAAAAAAGCATTAGAAGTTGGATTAACGCCAGTAGTGGTTGTTAATAAAATTGATAAACCGTCAGCAAGACCGGCAGAAGTGGTCGATGAAGTGTTAGAATTATTTATTGAACTCGGTGCGGATGATGACCAATTAGAATTCCCAGTAGTTTATGCTTCAGCTATTAACGGTACTTCTTCTACTTCTGATCAACTAGAAGACCAACAGCCCTCAATGGATGCTATTTTTGATGCTGTTATCGAACATGTGCCAGCACCCATTGATAATAGTGATGAACCTTTACAATTTCAAGTTTCCTTATTAGATTATAATGCCTTTGTAGGTCGTATTGGAATTGGACGTGTTTTCCGTGGTAAGATTAAAGTGGGCGATAATGTTGCTTTAATGAAAGCAGATGGCACTAAGAAAAATTTCCGTGTCACCAAGATTTTAGGTTTCTTTGGTTTAGATCGTGTAGAAATTAATGAAGCTAAAGCCGGAGATTTAATTGCACTTTCTGGTATGGAAGATATTTTCGTTGGTGAAACAGTTGCTGACGCACAAAAGCCTGAAGCTTTACCATTACTACACATCGATGAACCGACATTGGAAATGACATTCTTAACAAATAATTCGCCTTTTGCTGGACGTGAAGGTAAGTATGTAACAGCGCGTAATTTACAAGATCGTTTAATGCAAGAATTACATACAGACGTTTCATTGAAAGTAGAACCAACTGATTCACCAGATGCGTTTAGAGTGATGGGACGTGGCGAGTTGCACTTATCCATCTTAATTGAAACAATGCGTCGTCAAGGATATGAGTTCCAAGTTTCAAGACCAAAAGTTATTTTACGTGAAATTGACGGTAAAATGTGTGAACCATTTGAGCGCGTACAAATTGATACACCGGAAGAATATATGGGTTCGATTATCGAAGCATTAGGTTCTCGTAAAGCTGAAATGGCTGATATGATTCATACTGGTAATGGTCAAGTACGTTTAGTATTCTTAGTCCCAGCGCGTGGTTTAATTGGCTTTTCTACAGAGTTCATGTCGATTACGCGCGGTTACGGCATTATTAACCATACTTTCGATGATTATTTACCAGTAATAGAAGGAAGTATTGGTCGTCGTCGTAATGGTACTTTAGTTTCGATTGAAAATGGTACAGCAACGACTTATAGTATTATGGCTTTAGAAGATCGTGGTACGATTTTCGTAGAACCTGGTACGGAAGTTTATGGCGGTATGATAGTGGGAGAACATAATCGTGAAAATGACTTAACAGTCAATATTACTCGCGCGAAAAACTTAACGAACGTTCGTTCTGCTACTAAAGATCAAACAGCAGTCATCAAACGTCCTCGAATCTTGACTTTAGAAGAATCCATTCAATTTATGGATGATGATGAATATTGTGAAGTAACCCCAAAAAGTATTCGTCTAAGAAAACAAATTTTAGATAAATCTTTACGTGAGAAAGCCAATAAAAAAGAAAGTAAATAGTTTTTTGTAAGACACATAAAGCTTACCATAACTGGTGTCCCGAGGGAGACCAGTTTTTTGGGTTCTTTATTAATATGTGCGAGCTATGAAAGATTAACCATTCATCCAGTCATGGAGAAATTTAATTTTTGCCAATGACTTTTTTGATATTGGAAGCAGAATTAAGAAAGTTAATTTTGGCTAATGACTTTTTTGATATTGGAAGTAGAATTGAGAAAGTTAATTTTGGCTAATGACTTTTTTAGTTATTGGAAGTAGGTTGAATGTTAGCAAATGAATGCTGACTCTACTTGCTGTCTATAAAAAGTATATAGAGACTGAGTATAGTAAGCGAAAATTAGCTGTTATTTTCTTAGTCACTCCCATTTATTAATGTCAAAAAGCTTATTCTCGCGCTTTTATTGCAAATGAAACAAGGAGATTGACTAATTTACAATAAGATTACTTTTAAAAATTTTGTGAAAGTTCTAAAATTAAATTAGCCACTTAAA
>NZ_KV805698.1:0-50408 GCF_001811625.1 Globicatella sp. HMSC072A10
TTTTTGTTAATAGTCTCAAATATATTTATAATAAAAGGTAGTACATTAATACAGAGGAGAATCTAAGATGCTAAAACAATATAAGTTTGACGGAAGCGAAAAATTAAATATAAAAAAGATTCCAACCAATGCGAAAGAGGATAAAGTAGAACGCGAAGAAATTGAGACGAAATTTTCCGAAAATTTATTGAAAATGGAAGAACTTCAAGAGAAATTGTATGCGGATGGCCGTGAAGGCGTCATTGTGGTGATCCAGGCTTTAGACGCTGCCGGTAAAGATTCAACCATTAAACATGTGATGACGGGGTTTAACCCACAAGGCGTTTACGTGGAAAGTTTTAAAGTTCCGAGTGAAGAAGAAGCAGCTCATGATTTCTTATGGCGTATTCACCGACATGTACCGGAGCGTGGCGATATTGTAATCTTCAATCGAAGCCATTATGAAGAGGTCTTAACCGTTCAAATTAATGATATTCATAAAGGCTATCGTTTAGCTGAACGGGTGAAAAATGATAGTGATCAGGAATTCTTCAAAAAACGTTATCGTCAAATTCGAGATTTTGAAGAATATTTATATGAAAATAGCTATCGCATCGTCAAAATTTACTTAAATGTGTCAAAAGCAGAGCAAAAAGAACGCTTTTTAGAACGGATTGAACGACAAGAGAAGAACTGGAAGTTTAATGCAGGGGATTTAGATGTGCGTGATCAATTTGATACTTATTTAGAAACTTATGAAAAGGTGATAAATGAAACGGCTACGAAACATAGCCCATGGTATGTTATTCCTGCAGATCAAAAGTGGTATACGCGTTACCTAGTGTCTGAAATTATGCTTGATTTATTAAAAGAAATCGATCCACAATTTCCAGAGGTGTCAAAAGAACAAATTGAAGCCATGGAAGAAAGTAAAAAACGTTTATTAGAAGAAAAATAAAGAGAATAATTTTTACCCAAAATATAAGAGGGGTAGGTATAGGAAGTGAAAATCATGGGTTTTCTTCTTCTTACCTATCCCTCTTATTTTTCGTATCAAAAATCGTACTGGTGGGAGTTTTGCTAATAAGATTAATCATTATACCATTAGGATGAACGAGCTATAATGTGGATGAATGGATCAATTTTTAACCCACTCGCCAATTATTTGAGAAAGCATTGATTAACCCAATTAAAAATCAGTTTTTTCTAATAATGAATGTTGCGTACGATCAATTAATAAAGCCCCAAGAGGTGCGGTAATGGTGATACCGATGACCGCCACTGATAAGATAAGTGGCCCTGTATTTAAGCCAACGGCTAAAGGAATAGCACCAATTGCTGCTTGCACCGTTGCTTTTGGTAAATAGGCAAAAATACAAAACAGTTTTTCTTTAGCTGACAGTTTAGTACCGAGTAAACTAAGGTAAACGCCTAAACTTCTAAAGATTAAGGCTAATAAAATAGTGAGTACAGCTTTAAAACCAGCAATACTTAAATAGCGAATATCAACGGCTGCTCCCACTAACACAAATAACAATAATTCTGAAGCAATCCATATATTACCAAATTGTTTAGATAACTTTGTTGATTGAGGTATCGGACCACGCATTTTTATTACGCTCGCCATACTCATGACGGCTAGAAGACCCGAAATCGCAATGGTATTAGCTAGCCATTTTTCAATCGCTACGAGTATAAATGAAATAGCAAGCATTATAATGACTTTTTGAATCTCAGTTAAGCCAATGTGTGCATGAGCCCATTTGAAGAAAAGAAGTAACAGCCAACCCGTTAAAACACCTAAGCCAACGCCGGCAATAATTGAGATAGGAATATTAAAGAAATCTTGATAATGGATAGCACCGCCTTGTGCCATGCTTAAAAAAGCAGTAAATAATATAATCACTACAATGTCATCGCATGAAGCCCCCGCTAAAATTAGTTGAGGAATTTTATGATTTGTACCGATTTTCTGTTCAATCAGATGAATCATTCTAGGTACGACCACAGCAGGGGATACAGCCGCCATGACAGCACCCATGACAGCAGCATTAATAAGAGAAATACCTAATAGCCAAGGTGCTATCAGTAAATAGCCAATAATTTCAATTGTTGCAGGCAAGAAACTCATCAGAACGGCAGGACGTCCGACTTGTTTTAAATCCGATAAATCTAAAGTGAGCCCAGCTTTCAGTAAAATAATGATTAACGCCATCTTTCTTAAATCTGCTGAATTATCGAGCAAAGCGGGTTCAAAGGCGTTCAATAGATGGGGGCCGAGTAAAACTCCAGCAAGCAACATACCAATAATACGTGGCAAACCAATTTTTTCAGCGATCGTTGCCATTAATAAGCCACCTAGAAAGACAAACGCTAAAGATGTTAACATAAATTTCTCTCCTCGTAATATATATATTTAGAAGGATATTTCACACCCTTCATTTATTAATTTGTTTCACGAAGGTATCCATAAAAAAGATGACCCCCGTGACATGCCAAATAAAGCGTCACAGAAGTCATCAGCAAATAACTGCGGTTTAGGTAAACTTACCTAGGGAGAACCTCATTCCCTTTCGTTAATTAAGTATAGCAAAATCACGGTGGATGTCAATATCAGGTATTGTATAAACATTAACCGAGTTATTGTCAACCAATAGTCATGAAATGTAATTATAAAAGTTAGGCGTTGATAGTGGAAAAACAAGCTTTAAGCGAACTGAAGTATATCAGGTAGCTTTTTGAAAGGAGGAATAGGTAACATTTCTTAAAAATAGAAAGCTAAATATTATAACACTATTTATTGTAAGGGATTACACTTGCTATTATATTAGGGATTTGATATCTTTTTCTTGAATGGAAAACTATAGGGAGGTTTATCATGGAAAAGTTTAAAGCATATGTGGTTAGAGAAACAAATGGCGAGGTTACCTATAAAGTAGAGGAAGTGAACCGTCAGTTTTTATATAAAGGCAATACCTTAATTAAGGCAGAATATTCTTCATTAAATTATAAGGATATGTTGGGGTTTAAAACTAAGGGTGGCGTTATTCGGCATTATCCAATGATTCCTGGGATAGATGTAGCGGGTGAAATAGTCGAAGATCAATCGGGGAAATATCAAAAAGGTGATAAAGTCATCGTGATGGGCAGTAATATGGGAGTATCGACGACCGGTGGTTATTCAGAATATGTATCAGTTGATAGTGATTGGGCGGTGAAAGTGCCAGAGGGCATGACGACTAAAGAGGCCATGATTTATGGAACAGCTGGCTTTACTGCTGCTTATGCCTTGTTGTCACTGATTAACCATGGGATGGATGTGAATAAACAACCCCATATTTTAGTCACGGGAGCGACAGGCGGAGTGGGCTCCGTTTCTTTAGCAATCTTGAGAAAATTAGGTTTTGACAAGATAACAGCTCTAGTAAGGAAAGATTATCAAGAAGAAATCGCCTTAAAATTAGGAGCCACTGAAGTAATTTGGCCAGAAGATTTAGGAACTGTTAAACCTTTAGCTTCAGCAAAATGGCATTATGTTGTAGATAATGTAGGGGGTGAACCGGCAGCAATTGCTTTAACTCAAATTGCCAATAATGGTGCGATGTCGATGTGTGGCAATGCGGCAGGTATTCAATTTAACACATCTGTTTTACCGATGATTTTAAGAGGAATAACGATATTTGGAATTGATTCACTAGCAAGACCGTTGGCATTACGTAATCAAATTTGGGAGTTGTTAGCGAATGAATGGAATGTCATTGACTCATTATTAGTAAATGAAGTGCCGTTTGATAAGTTAGACGAACCTTTATCGAAAATACGTGAGGGACAGCATTTAGGACGAACCTTAATTGCGTTTTAAAACTTAGGAAAAGGACTCATAGCTTTCGCTTTCCATAACGATACGTACTTAAAAGGTAGGTTAAAGTATAGGTCATAGAAAAATTTTGTTGTCGAAGCTATAGGTTTCAAAGGGTGTTTGATAAAATTCCATATAGCCTCTACTTTTTAGATAGACAATATACGGAGCAATGGGAGTGGGCAAGAAGTGAAAATTGAATAATTTTCGCTTCGTCTGCCCACCCCCGCACAGTTGAGTAGGCCTTAAACAAGTCTTTAAGACGCAGGTTGAGACCACTCAACCACTGCGCTTAAGACGCAGATTGAGACCACTCAACCACTGCGCTATTGATTAAGAAACAATAATCTTAATTAAATTTATCAAGTTTATGCCCAACGTCTCATTATTTTAGACAGGATGATCGTAAATGTGTTATTTATATAAAAATACCTTTGAGACGCCCATTGGTACCATGACCAGTTTGGTGGCAGAGGAGGGAATTTATCTTTTGCAGTTCGATGATAGCCTGACAACAAAACAAATTGAACGAGTTCGAAAGCTGTATCAACGGAAGATTATTGAAAAAGAACATGCGATGAATTTGAAAGTGAAAAAAGAGTTATGCGAATACCTAGAAGGAACAAGAACTGAGTTTACAATTCCGACAATTATGAACGGTACTACTTTTCAAGCAAAGGTATGGCAAGCGTTAAAAAATATTCCTTACGGTACAACCATAGATTATCAAGGGTTAGGTAAGGAAATTGGCTATCCAAATGCTAGCAGAGCCATTGGTAATGCCAATAGTAGTAACCTAATTATGATTCTCATTCCTTGCCATCGTGTCATTAGATCTGATGGCACAATAGGCGGCTATGCCGGTGGAGTGAGTAGGAAACAATATTTATTAACTTTAGAAGGAAACGATATCGTATCAAAGAATCATTAAATATTATAGGGTAGATATAATAAAGAGGACAATAGTAACACCTGCTGGTGATTGACTATTGTTCTTTTAACTATGTTTTTGGGACAAAACTTTTGCGAATGATTAATTCAGAGTTGAGTAAAACGGTTTTAGTTGTTTTACGGTTATAAACAATTTGATCAACTAACATATCAATGGTAGTCTTTGCTATCTCTTCAGCATCAATTCTGATAGTAGTAAAAAGTGGGCGCGTAGCATCTCAAATGATTTACTACTCGCCCACCTGTTAATATATTATCTGTCTCCGTTATATACAGTATTACGAACAATCACATAATCCACTTTACGGATAGAATCTAAATCTTTACCACCAGCGTAAGAGATAGAAGATTGTAAGTCTTGTTGCATTTCAATTAAGGTGTCAGATAAGTGTCCACGCGTTGGGATTAATTCAATTTTTCCTTCGACGTTTTTACGTTCACCTTTTTGGAATTCAGAAGCACTTCCAAAATATTCTTTAAAGATTTTACCATCGATTTTACGAGTTAAACCAGGACTTTCTTCGTGAGCGGCTAATAACGAGCCAATCATTACCATGCTTGCACCGAAACGTACTGATTTAGCAATATCACCATTATGACGAATGCCACCATCAGCAATAATAGGTTTGCGCGCTGCTTTAGCACATAAACGAATTGCTGCTAATTGCCAACCACCAGTTCCAAATCCTGTTTTTAATTTAGTAATACATACGCGTCCAGGACCTACACCAACTTTAGTAGCATCGGCACCTGCTAATTCTAATTCACGAACACCTTCTGGCGTTGCGACATTACCTGCAATTAAGAATGTATCAGGCATTTCTTTTTTGATGAATTGAATCATTTTAATGACATCGTCAGAATGCCCATGAGCAACGTCGATAGTAGTATATTCTGGAATTAAGTTTTCAGCAACTAATTCGCGTACGAAATCATACTCATATGGTTTAATACCAACACTGATAGAAGCAAATAAGCCCTTATCTTGCATCATTTTGATAAAAGGTTTACGACCTTCTTCATCAAAACGGTGCATGATGTAGAAATAATCATTTTCAGCAAACCAAATCGCTAATTCTTCATTGATTACGGTTTGCATATTAGCAGGAACTACAGGGATTTTGAATGTGCGCGGTCCAAATTTTATGGAGGTATCACATTCTGAACGGCTACTTACAATACATCTATTAGGGATTAACTGAATATCTTCGTAGTCAAAAACTTCCATTTTATCTAAATAACTCCTTTTAATTTAATCTTACGATTATTTTGTTGGGTACATTGCTGCGACACGTTGTTGTAAATCTTTATCTTCAACGTATTCTTCGTATTTTGTATTAATACGGTCAAAGGCACCAGTTGGTGTTAATTCAATTACTCGGTTACAAGTCGTATTCAATACTTCATAGTCATGAGAGGCAATTAAAATTGCGCCTTTAAATTTAATTAGACCTTCGTTTAATGCGGTAATAGATTCTAAGTCTAAGTGATTCGTCGGTTGGTCCATAACTAAAACATTTGCTTTAGATAACATCATTTTCGATAATAAACAACGAACTTTCTCACCACCAGAAAGCACATTAACAGGTTTCATTACGTCTTCCCCTGAGAAAAGCATACGGCCTAAGAAACTACGTAAGAAGGTATTATCTTGTTCTTCTTTAGCAGCATACTGTCTTAACCAGTCTACAATATTTAGATTGACTCCGTCAAATTCATCTCCAGAATTACGAGGTAAATATGTTTGAGAAGTGGTGACACCCCATTCAAATGTACCGGAATCGGGTTCATCAACCCCCATAAGAATATTGAAGAATGCAGTGACAGCATTATCATTACGACTTACAAAGGCTACTTTATCATCACGTTGAAGTGTAAAAGTGACGTTATCTAATACTTTCTCACCATCAATTGTTTTTGTTAATCCTTCGACACGTAGTAAATCATTACCAATTTCACGTTCAGGGGTAAATCCAACAAAAGGATAGCGACGTGAAGAAGGTTGAATATCATCTAAGGTAATTTTATCTAATAATTTTTTACGCGATGTGGCTTGTTTTGATTTAGAGGCGTTCGCAGAGAAGCGCGCTATAAATGCTTGTAATTCTTTGATTTGTTCTTCTTTTTTCGCGTTTTGGTCTGCAGCCATTTTTGCAGCTAATTGACTTGATTGTAACCAGAAATCATAGTTACCCACATAAATTTTAATCTTACCAAAGTCCACATCAGCCATATGGGTACAAACTGTATTTAAGAAATGGCGGTCGTGAGAAACGACAATCACGGTATTCGGGAAATCAAGGATAAAATTACTCAACCAATCAATAGCTTGAGCATCTAAACCGTTGGTCGGCTCGTCTAAAAGTAAATTATCAGGTTTGCCGAATAAAGCTTGAGCTAGTAAGACTTTAATTTTATCTGCTTCAATTAACTCACTCATTTTTGAGTAATGCATTTCAGTGGGGATACCTAGACCTTGAAGCATATTGCTAGCTTCAGATTCAGCTTCCCATCCACCCATTTCAGCAAATAAACCCTCTAGTTCACCTGCTCTAATACCATCTTCATCAGAAAAATCTTCTTTCATATAGATAGCATCTTTTTCTTTCATTACATCATAGAGCTCTTTGTGTCCCATCATCACTGTTTCAATGACATTATATTCTTCGAAACCATAGTGGTTTTGGCTTAAGACCGCTAAACGCTCATTAGGATCCATCGTAACAGAACCTGTCGTCGGTGTAACCTCACCAGATAAAATTTTTAAAAAAGTTGATTTTCCAGCACCATTTGCACCGATAACACCATAGCAGTTGCCAGGGTTAAATGTAATGTTTACTTCATCAAACAATTTACGATCTGGAAATTGTAAGCTGACATTAGAAACATTGATCATTCAGATATTTCCTCCTTTATGGTTCATGTGTTTTGAGCAAACCCAAAACATCCAAAGATATCATACCATAAATTATTCATAAAGCGAGTAAAAGAAACTAAAACTTTATACAATTTAGCTTGATTTTTTCTCAGAAACTTCACAAATATTTTTTATACTTAAAATACTAAGAGGAGGGATTTTAAATGAAACTGAAAAAAATGGTAATAGTATCATTAAGTACAATGGTTTTTGGTAGTTTTTTTCCTAGTTTTGTAAATGTCATTGGCCATACCGACAATGTGTATAGTGTATTCGCACAAGAGGATAAATTAGCCCTATTAGCTAAGATAAAAACAAGCCTCTTAACACAAGAACCCATCGTAGAGACACAGTTAGCAAAAGTAGATAATGAAGATCTTTTAAAATTTTATGAATCGGCGTCTAATGCAACTCCATGTCAAGATATTTATCATTCCATTGCAAGTCACTATTCGCAATTAGGATTGATTTCAGATTCAGCAGAAATAGCAAAATTTAAGAGCATATTAGCGGAAATTATCAGTACGACTGGAAAGTCAGCAGAGGAGTTAAAAAATGTTGATCCAAAAGCATTAATTTCTGAGTATGATAGTGCGAAACAAGCCTATTCAGATGATGCGACAAAAGCCATACAAGAGGTTTTGGCAAATGTGGATCTTAATTATGGAAAATTATCAGAGGGTGAACGCGCTGCAGTCAAATCGGCTGAAAATGCCTTGGTAGAAACCACGACGGTTGCACCAGAAACAACAGTAACTGAAGCTGAAACAACACCAACAACCGAAGTCGAAAACATAGCGGATACAAACATGGAAGATCCAGAGACAACCTTATCCGAGGATATATCCGACGAATCATCTGAAACGACCACCGTGGAAAATTCTTCAATTGAAGCAACAGAAGAAACGGTAACGGAACCAACTACTGTCGAAATGAGTCAAGAAAGTACAACAGAAGAGACAGAAGGCACAACCGTTGAAGAGACTATTAGCGATATGAGTTCCGTCGAAACATCTGAAGAAAGTGTAGTGGATGAAACAACCGTCGAAGAAACGGTAGCTGAAGAAACAACTACAATTGAAACAACTTTAACATCAGAAACTACCTCAGATTCCCAAGAAATCGAAGAAGAACAGTTTAGACAAAAGCTACTTGAAAGAACCGATATTTCAGCCGAACAACTATCAAGTATTACGTCACAAGAATTAAGTAAGATTAGTGAAATTACAGGATTGCCACTCACTGCTACCGATGATAATTATCTAAAAGTATTCAGAAGAGCGTTAGTGACTTATTATCCTGAAAGATTCACTACCCAACAAATTTTCGATGTGGCGAATACATTACGTGAATTTGCGATTACCCATACACCGATGACCCAAGCTATTGCAAGTCAAATACCAGATGAAGACTACCTTCAATGGAGTCGAGAAGCTTATTTACAAGGTAATGATGTCACATACCCGTTTAAACAAGCGTATAAAAATTATCCTCGATTATTTGATCCATTGCTCGAGAGTACTATGAATAATTTAACCACTAAGACCTCTTTGACACTCGCCCAATTAAAAAATATTGATCCTTTACTGATGATGTTATTAAATTGGGAAGCAGCAGCCAATGTCACGACATATGAAGCAATTGAAAAAACACTATTGGAAAATTACCAAAGCAATCAAACGGATACCACGACCGTTCAGAGTGACACCACCACCAAAACAACGCATGAAATGTCAACAGCGTCAGAACCAACCACTACTCAAGCTTTACAAGTGAGTAAAACAAAACAAGTTCAAAAAGGATTATTACCACAAACGGGTGAACAAGGCTCTTTATGGATCGTTATCGTAGCGCTCATATTAGCCGGAGGAGGATTTATTCTATTAAAGAATAAGCGTAAATAGACATTAAACGATTTTGGTGTTTGAGATAGAGGTTTCCTCTGTTGAAAATTAAATCTATAAGCTTTTTGCTATCATATTACGTTAGTTTGAGATATAGACTTTCTCTGTAGCAAAGTAAATCTTTGTCGACTTGTTCGTTATAATATGGCTCATTTTTAATTAAAACCAAAATAATAAGATGGGACTCAAACGGCATTTAATGACTCAGTTAGGACCTAATAAAATTTTTGGAGTGGGCAGACGAAGCGGAAATCAATCGATTTTCTACTTCCTGCGCACTCCTTATTCATTTTTTAAGTTTAATCATAATTTAATATTAACTAACTCTACAAAACGGGAAAAATTTTGTATAATTGAATTTAGTAAAGAGAACTCAAGCAAAGGAGTCGTATAGATTGATAATAAACATGATCTCTAAAGGAGAGGAAGTCAAAGGGCAAGGTGTCGGAAGTGCCTACTTTGAGTTAATCAAACTAATTGAATTAAAATTATCCGATAAAATAAAGCTAACTTATAATAATGCGAAAGAGGCTGATTTTAATCATATTCATACGATTCATCCCAAATGTTTCTGGCAAATGAAAACATCGAAAAAGCCATCATGCATGCATGTCCATTTTTTACCTGAAACAGTAGAAGGTAGCATCAAATTGCCTAAAATTGTTCAATCTTTTTTTTATCATTACTTCATTCATTTTTACAAAACTGCAGAAGAATTAATCGTGGTGAATCCTATTTTTATCGAACCTTTAAAGCAATATGGTATCGATAAAGAGCGAATAACATATATCCCCAATGTAGTAGCGACGAAAGATTTCTATCCCAAACAGATTAATGAACCGAGTGAGCTCTTTAAAAAACACCATTTATCATTAGATAAATTTACGGTCATAAGTGTAGGGCAAGTACAAACCCGTAAAGGAGTACTTGACTTTATTGAAATAGCTAAACAGTTACCTGAAGTGCAGTTTATTTGGGCAGGTGGTTTTAGTTTTGGAAAGATTACCGACGGCTATGATCAATTAACGGCTGTTATTAAAAATCCGCCTTCCAATGTAAAATTTGTCGGGATTGTAGACCGTGAGCAAATGAATGAGTTATACAATGCATGTGATCTTTTACTAACGACATCTTATAATGAACTGTTTCCCGTCTCAATTTTAGAAGCGGTCAATAGCGGATTGCCGATTTTAGTAAGAGATTTAGATTTGTATGAAAAAATTTATTTTACTGATTATTTAAGAGCGAATAATAATGAAGCATTTGTTGACTATATTAAAGAATTGATGACCAGTCCTGAAACAATGGCTAAAGCGAAAGCATCATCAAATAAAATAGCTACTGATTATTCTGAAGAGAATGTAGCACAACTTTGGGATGACTATTACACTCGATTTTATCAACGTTGGGTAAAATAATTTAAAGCATAATAAAAGGAATCTGCAGGATTAAGTGTGTTAATCACGTCTTAAATGCAGATTCCTATTTTTATTTATGATTGAATGATGTTGGTCCACTTCAATGTGACTTGGTGTAGCAGACGAAGCGAAAAACTCTTATCTTCTACGGCTGGCCCAGACTCGTAAGTGCTGTCGTTTTTTATTTATCAGGCTGATAAAAGCGTAAACGTAAAGCATTTAATAGGACAGTAATCGAACTAAAACTCATTGCTAAAGCTGCGACCATTGGGTTGAGTAAAGGACCATTAAAGAGTCCAAAAATAATTCCCATTGCGATTGGAATGCCAATGACATTGTATGCGAATGCCCAGAAAAGATTTTGTTTAATATTACGGAGGGTTTTGTGACTTAAATCGATAGCGGTAATCACGTCACTTAATTCGTTGTTCATTAAGATAGTGTCGGCTGATTCAATAGCGATATCTGTTCCAGAACCAATCGCTATCCCAATATCAGCAATGGCTAAAGCAGGTGCATCATTGATTCCATCACCTACCATAATAACTTTATGATTTTTCGCTTGAATTTTCTTCACGACATTACTTTTATCTTCGGGAAGCACTTCGCTAAACACTTGTTCAATTCCGACTTGTTGCGCAATGGCATTAGCTGTATGCTGATTATCTCCGGTTACCATATAGACTTGTAAGTTCATATCTTGTAATTGTTTAATCGCTTGATGGCTATATTTTTTAATTGGGTCCGCGACAGCGATAATCCCAGCATATTGTTGATCGATAGCGACATACATCGGTGTACGACCTTGTGAAGCCATCTTTTGGGCTTGTTGTAAAGCTTCTTGAGGGATTTCAATCTTGCCCTCGAACAAACTTTGATTTCCAATTAACACTACTTGCTGATCAACGGTGGCTTTGACACCTTGTCCAGTGAAGCTATTGAAGTCAGAAACTTTTAGATTAGTATGGAGGTTATGATCTTTTGCATAACGAACAATTGCCTCTCCTAAGGGATGTTCTGAACTAGCTTCAACGGCTGAAACCAGTTGGATAAAGTGTTCTGCATTAATAGTATCGGTGGTTACAATATCGGTTACAGTTGGGATACCTTCAGTAATGGTTCCCGTTTTATCTAATAAAATGGCGTCTGCTTTGTGCAATGATTCTAAAGCCGCACCGTTTTTAAATAAAATGCCATTTTGAGCCGCTTTTCCTGTTCCTACCATAATGGCAGTTGGTGTTGCTAAACCAAGCGCACACGGACAAGCGATGATCAGCACGCTAATAAAAATTTTAAGAGCAAAATCAAGACTTGAACCTAAGGCGAAATACCACGTTAAGCCACTTAATATGGCAATTAAGATAACGGTTGGTACAAAATAAAGCGAGATGGTATCGGCTAAACGAGCAATTTCTGCTTTAGAACCTTGAGCTTCTTGTACGAGACGGACAATTTGTGAGATTAAGGTATCTTGTCCGATTTTAGTGACTTCATAGGTGAAGGAACCATTTTTGTTGATGCTTCCTCCTGTTACAGTATCACCAACCTTTTTATTGATGGGGATACTTTCTCCGGTAATCATCGATTCATCAACTGCTGATTCGCCTTTAATAATGTGACCGTCTACTCCTAAACTTTCACCTGGACGCACGAGTAAGTGATCACCGATTTTGACCATTGAAAGTGGGATGGTTTCGATTTGTCCATCTGATTTTATACGACGCGCTTCTTCTGGAGCTAAATCCATTAAGCTTTTAACTGCCGCACTCGTTTTTCCTTTGGCGATGTCTTCAAGATATTTTCCAAGTGTCATTAACGTTAGGATAACCGCGGCCGATTCGAAGTAAAGCTCTAAATGACCTTCGCTGTGAAGGCGGTTGGTTAATATAAGAAAAGTCATGACAACCCCTTGGATAAAAGCCGCACTCGTTCCGACGGCAATTAAGGAATCCATATTAGGGGCTAAATGCCATAATGCTTTGAAACCACGAATAAGGATATGACGTCCTAACCATAAAACCGGTGTAGTTAACAACAACTGAGTGATAACATTGGCATTAGGGTGTTGGTGAGCTTCTAAAAAAGCTGGAATAGGCATCCCAACCATCGGCGCCATTGTCAAATAAAAGAGTGGCAGGGTAAATAGCGACATCTGAATTAAGAGTCGTTTCTTCTGTTTCATTTCGGCTTCTTTTTTGGCTAAATTTTCTAAATATTGGTCTTCTGCGGATAAAATAGGTTCTGCTGAGTAGCCAAGATTATTTATTGTGTTTTTAATTAAGGATTCGTTAAACTGATCTTTCCAAATGACGGTCATTTGTTCAGTCGTTAAATTAACGCTGGCTTCTTGTACTTCATCCAATTGATTAATTTTTCTTTCAATCTTACTAGCACATGCCGCGCAAGTCATCCCGTTAATTTGATAGTTTTGAACGTTTGAATGGTTAGGGACTGTACCAGTGGTGTTTTGGTAGAGTTCATATCCTAAGTCCGCGACGCTTTTTTGCATGGTGTCAAAATCAATTTTTTGTTCGTCAAAGTCAACAGATGCTTTTTCGGTCACTAAATTGACAACAGCTTCATGCACACCATCTAACTTATTGAGTTTTCTTTCAATTTTACTAGCGCAAGCAGCACAAGTCATTCCATTTATACTATAAGTAGCTTTCATGTCTTCCTCCTTTTTCTTTGGCTGTTTAGTACTTAGAGAATTAAATCATATCCCGCTTCGTCAACAGTCCTTTGCAAATCTTTTTCAGTCAGTAAACTTTTATCGTATTCAATGATTGCATTGTTTTTTTCAAGTGATACATCTACATGATGAACCCCTTCTAATTCCGTTAAAGCTTTTTCAATAGAATGAACGCAATGTTGGCAACCCATTCCTTCGATAGCAAATTCTTTTTTCATAATACATTCCTCTTTCTTTTATTTAGTATTGATGTGATGTTGGCAAGTGCATTGTCCCGGAGGACACTGACATTTTACGGTTTTAGGTGCATTTTTCATTTTTTCTTCAATCAATTGGATGAGAATTTGACACTGGTCTTTAGATAATGTTTCGTGCTGAATGAGCTGTTCAATATGAAGTCCACGATCTTTGGTGCAACTGCGTGCCATTATCTCGTTTAAGTCAGCTTGTAGGGCTTGATCAGCGCTAATCGTTGTTTGATAAAGCATTGGTTTAACAGAAGTATCTTGTTTAAGGTAACCTTTTTGAACAAGGCGATTCAGTAAAGACTTTATCGTCCCTTCTTTCCAGTCCAAAATATTTGTTAAAGTATCAATAATTTCGCGACTGGTTAAAGCATCTTTAGCCCAAACGACGCGCATCACTTCCCATTCGGCCGATGTGATAGTTATGTGTTCCATTATTTCACCTCCTGGTTACATTTGTAATCTATAATTTAAGTTTACATTTGTAACCCTATTTTTGCAAGTATTATGCTTAAAAAGTTTAAAAATAAGCATAAAACTTAGTTTTGGAGTATGATAGTGGAGAAGTTAGTTGAGGTGGAAGGAGTAAACTAAAATATGAAGGAACGTTATTTAACTAAAAGTGCCGTTTTTTTATTAATCCAACGACCAGATGGTAAGTTTTTATTCCAGCGACGTCAAAATACCGGGTATCAAGATGGCATGTTGGATTTAGGCGCATCAGGTCATGTAGAGGCGGGGGAAACAGCCAAAGAGGCAGCACAGAGAGAATTGATGGAAGAAACAGGATTAAATATCGAATTAAAACGTCTAGAATTTAAATCGATCAATCATCGTAATACGGATGGTCAAGTTTATTATGATTTTTATTTTTTGGTCCAAGTAAATGATAAAGAAAGTACACAAGTGCAAATTATGGAGCCACATAAAAATAGCCAGATGTTGTGGTTAGCAAAAGAGGATTTTACCGACCAGATTATCGATTACAATCGCGTCGTTATTGATAATTTAGAACAAGGCATTTATTATCAAGAAATTGGCTGGAAACACAACATATAGTGTTGGATAATTCTTTTTAATACTAAATATGGTAATCTTATGTTTACTTTTACGAGACTAGGTGTTATCATGGGTAAGTACAAAAGGAGGAATCAAAGGTGCTTGTGGTGTATATGTCATTAACGGGACAGACTAGAAAGTTTATAAAAAAATTAGACTGGCCAAGTATCGAATTGACTCCTGATATGCCCATAGTCGAAGTAGACGAGCCTTATATTATTGTTGCACCCACTTATGAAAAAGAAGTGACGGACATATTATGGGAATTCGTTGAGACTGGAAATAATCAGTCCTATCTTCAAGGCGTGGCAGGTAGCGGTAATTTAAACTTTAATTCACTTTATTGTTTTACAGCGAAAGATCTCAGTCATGATTTTAATGTTCCGATATTATTGTTATTTGAGTTTCAAGGGCGTCCAAGTGATGTTCAAAAATTAAAAGATGAGGTGGAGAAACTTGGAAAAACCAGTATTAGCGACTAAGCCGAAAGAAATAACTTATTTTAAATTAAACAATGAGTTGAATCGTCCGGTTAATAATCAAATTCCATTACATAAAGATAGAGAAGCGGTTCGTGCTTATTTCTTAGAGCATGTTAATCCTAATACCGTTTTTTTCTATACTTTAGATGAAAAGTTAGAGTATTTAGTAGATAATGAGTATCTTGAAAGTGAATTTTTAGAAAAGTATTCGCGTGAGTTTGTTAAGCAAATGATGAAAGACACTTATGCGATGAAATTCCGTTTTAAATCGTTCATGTCTGCGTTTAAATTTTATACACAGTATGCCTTAAAAACCAATGATGGGCAGCGTTATTTAGAGCGTTATGAAGACCGTATTGTTTTTGCATCATTATATTTAGCAGATGGCGATGAAGATTTAGCCAAAACTTTACGTGATGAAATGATTGCGCAACGTTATCAACCTGCGACTCCAACTTTCTTAAATGCTGGGCGTAAACGTCGTGGAGAATTAGTTTCATGTTTCTTAATCCAACTGACTGACGATATGAATAGTATTGGTCGTGGTATTAACTCGGCTTTACAACTGTCACGTATTGGCGGTGGGGTTGGTGTTAACTTATCGAATTTACGTGCAGCAGGGGACCCAATTAAGAAAATTGAAAATGCTTCGAGTGGGGTTGTACCAGTCATGAAATTATTAGAAGATAGCTTTAGCTATTCTAATCAATTAGGCCAACGTAATGGTGCAGGTGCTGTCTACTTAAATGTTTTCCACCCAGATATTGTATCATTCTTATCAACTAAAAAAGAAAATGCGGATGAAAAAATTCGTGTTAAGACCTTATCATTAGGTTTAGTAGTGCCGGATAAATTTTATGAATTAGCAGCGAACGATGATCCGATGTATTTATTCAGTCCTTATGATATTGAACGTATTTATGGGAAACCCTTCTCATATGTTGATATCACAAAGGAATACGACAATATTGTTAATAATCCTGAAATTCGTAAATCGAAAATTTCGGCTCGTGAATTAGAAAATGAGATTAGTAAATTACAACAAGAATCAGGTTACCCATATATTATTAATATTGATACCGCTAACCGTAGTAATCCCATTGATGGGATGATTACGATGAGTAATTTATGTTCTGAAATTTTACAAGTCCAACAACCTTCTCTTATCAATGATAAGCAAGAGTACGAAATTTTAGGAACAGATATTAGTTGTAATCTTGGTTCAACCAATATTCCAAACATGGTAAATTCTCCTGATTTTGAAAAATCAGTCGATGCGGCAGTGCGTGCTTTAACATTTGTGACGGATAATTCAAGTATTGAAGCTGTTCCGACGATAAAAAATGGAAATGATAAGGCTCATACGATTGGTTTAGGTGGTATGGGATTACATACATTATTTGCCTTAAATCAAATGCATTATGGTTCTCCAGAATCGATTGAATTAACCGAAGCGTATTTTTATGCTTTGAACTACTTTACCTTGGTTGCAAGTAATAAAATTGCGACTGAGCGTGGCGAAGTATTCTATAATTTTGAAAAATCTCAATATGCTACTGGCGAATATTTCGATCGTTATATTGAAAATCCATTTACGATTCAAAATGAAAAAGTGGCTCAAATTATGAAACATGTCCCAATGCCAACAGCTGAAGATTGGGCTCAATTAAAAGCGAAGGTTCAAGATACTGGTTTATACCATCAAAATAGAATGGCGATTGCTCCAACTGGCTCTATCAGTTATGTCAATGAGACGAGTGCATCACTCCATCCTATCACTCGTTTAATCGAAGAGCGACAAGAGAAGAAAACGGGTAAAACCTATTATCCAGCTCCACAATTATCAAACGACACGCTACCATATTACAAATCGGCTTACGATATTGATATGCGTAAAGTCATTGATGTCTATGCCGCAGCACAAAAACACATTGACCAAGGAATGTCATTGACTTTATTTATGCGAAGTGAGATTCCAGAAGGATTGTATGAATGGAAAAATGGTCGAACGAATAAAATGACCACGCGTGATTTAAATATATTACGTCATTATGCATGGAATAAAGGCATTAAATCCATTTACTATATCCGTACCTTTACAGATGATGGCGAAGAGTTAGGAAGTAATGCATGTGAGTCTTGTTCAATTTAATCTTTTAAGGAATACTAACTGTTGCAGTAGAAATACTCTGACAGTTAGTAAGCTGAATTGAATTGAACGGAATTTTTGATAAAGCATTAAGGAGGACATTATGGCATTAGAAAATAATAACTATATCGCAATCAACTGGAATCAGATTGAAGATATGGTAGATAAATTAACATGGGAAAAGTTAACCGAACAATTCTGGTTAGACACACGCATCCCATTGTCTAACGATTTAGACGATTGGCGTACTCTTTCAGCCGCTGAAAAAGATATGATAGGCAAAGTTTTTGGCGGACTAACTTTACTTGATACTTTACAATCAGAAGATGCAATTGAGCGACTACGTCAATCAATTCGTACTCAACATGAGGAAGCAGTCTTAAATAATATTCAGTTTATGGAAAGTGTCCACGCAAAAAGTTATTCTTCAATCTTTAGTACCTTGAATACTAAAGCAGAAATTGAATCAATTTTTAATTGGACAAATTCCAATGAAGTATTGCAATACAAAGCTTCTAAAATTAATGATGCCTATAAAAATGGAACGGATTTACAAGCGAAAGCAGCCAGTGTATTATTAGAATCATTTTTATTCTATTCAGGATTTTTTGCACCACTGTATTATTTAGGCAACAATAAGTTAGCAAACGTAGCGGAAATCATTAAATTAATTATTCGTGATGAATCAGTTCATGGGACTTATATCGGCTATAAATTCCAATTAGGATTTGATAAATTATCCGAAGAAGAACAAGAAGAATTAAAAGCATGGGTTTATCAATTGACTTACGATTTATATCAAAACGAAGTGAAATTCACTCAAATGATTTATGATGCAATTGGATGGACAGAAAAAGTAAAAACATTTGTGCGATATAATGCGAACAAAGCGTTACAGAATTTAGGCTTTGATCCATTATTCCCGGATACAGCAGAAGATGTGGACCCAATTGTAATGAACGGTATTTCTACAGGAACCAGTAATCATGACTTCTTCTCTCAAGTTGGGAATGGTTATTTATTAGGAACCGTTGAAGCGATGGAAGACGATGACTATCGTCAATGGATGAAGTAAAAATTTAATATAATAACAAACGCTATTAGTGACTCGGATACATTTGAGTACTAATGGCGTTTTTTTTTGATAAAGAGCATATTGATATACGGTTGCTGTTTTCATACAGAAAAACTTTTTTAAGTTGGAGGGGCAGACGAAGAGGAAATCTATTTCTGACCCACTTCCAACTGTGCGAGGTGTGGTCAGATGAAGTAGAAATCATTCAGTTTTTGACTATGTGTTCACTCCACTGATATTGGCGTGCAATTTTATTTCTTACAAGCGAATTATGTAAAGTAAATGGGAATTCCAAAAATATTATGGAAAAAATACTATCTTTACTTAAATTTTACGGATTTTTTTCTTAGTTTAAATAGAGGGAATGTAAACTGAGAGTATAGATCAAAGTATTCAAGGAGTGTGAAGTATGCGTATTGCTTTAGTCACTGAGACTTTTTTTCCAGCAACTGATGGGATTTGTACCCGATTGGGACAAATGGTTCGGATAATGAAACAATTAGGCCATGAAATATTAATTGTATCCCCAGATTTGGGAGTAGATCATTATGATGGAATCTCCATCACTAAAATAGAAAGTGTGACGGTACCTTTTTACCCTTCTAGACCATGGGCGCTACCTTCTAGAAAAATACGAGAAGTTCTTTTACAGTTTAATCCGGATATCGTTCATGCGGTGAATCCATTTTTGATGGTAACATCTGCGGTGTATTATGCTAAAAAATTACAAATTCCACTACTGACTTCTTACCATACGCATATTCCTCAGTACCTGGATCATTACAATTTACCATTATTAAAGCCTGCTGTATGGGAATATATTAAATTATGGCATACTGGCTCTGATATCAATTTGACTGTCTCAACATCACTACAAGTCGAATTACGAGAGCAAGGTATTCCCGTTGATGGCACGATGCCGAGTGGTGTGGACCTTTCAATGCGTAGTCCCAAATATTTTGATGAAGCATTATATCAAAAGTTAACTTTTGGTTTGGAAAACCAAAAATTATTGGTCTATGTCGGTCGCTTAGCTGCAGAGAAAAGTCTCCATCAATTAAGGGGAATATTTAATTATCGAGATGATGTTTGCTTATCTATCGTTGGTGATGGTCCTGAACGCGAAAATTTAGAAAAACTATTTGCAGGGACTAAGACGACATTTAACGGTTTTAAACAAGGTGAAGAACTGGCGACATATTTTGCAACGGGAGATGCCTTTATATTCCCATCGACTTCGGAAACATTTGGTTTAGTTATCTCAGAAGCGATGGCTAGTGGCTTACCAGTCATCGCAGCTTGTAGTGGTCCAACTTTAGAGCAAATAGAAGATAATATTTCAGGTTTGGTTTATGAACCAGGAAATATTCAGAGCCTTATTGAAAAAATAAATGTATTAGATTTACCATTACAAGTTAGAAGAATCAAAGTAACGGCATTAAGAGTGGCTGAAGAAAAGACATGGCTTAAAGCAAGTCATCTATTATTAGATTACTATCGTCAGGCGATTGAATTCTCAGATACTAAGTATGGCCGTATGCAGAAATCATCAAATTAGATCGAGATATTAAGTGAATTAAAAGCGATTGAACAGAGTATTATGCAAAACTATACCGCTGTCAGATACATATAAATTAAATCGAAAATGGCTGGTTGTTAAACGATTACTACATTTTATTTTGCGATGTAAAAATATCTGTCTTGTGACTAGCTAGTGCTTAATCGCAAATTCTATCGGTTAAAACGCTATGAGTGTTATAATGATAGAAATAAATAAAAGTAGGTTTGAACAATGAAAAAATTTTTAAAAATTTTAGGTATAATCTTTTTGGGATTAATACTCACCATTATTTTGGGATATTACAATTTAAGATATACTGCGGAAGATGTAGTTGTCGAAAATAATATGATACAGGACGAATATGGTTGGTTCGTTGATGTACCCAATGAACAAGCCACTATCATCATGTATCAAGGAGCTTTAGTTGATGCAAAAGCTTATTTGCCATTAGCAGCCTCAATCGCGGAAAAAGGGTTTGATATTTATATAATGGATAGTTGGTTTGATTTACCTATTTTTGGTATCAATCAGGCACAAAACATCATAGATCGCGAACAATTACAAAATGTTATCTTAATGGGACACTCTTTGGGTGGTGTCGTCGGGAGTCAAGTGGCATTGTCTAACTCCAATATTGAAGGCGTAGTCTTATTAGCCAGTTATCCAGCAGAAGGGACAGACTTATCTAATAGCACCATGAAGGTCTTGTCTATCGTAGGCAATCAGGATCAGGTGATTAATCGAGAAAATTATGATAATGCAGATTTAAACCTCCCAGCTTTGACGCAAAAGGTGGTCATTGATGGGGGAAATCATAGTCAATTTGGAGATTATGGCTTTCAAAAAGGAGACGGTGTCGCAACAATTACTAAAGAAGCTCAATGGCATCAAGTTGCGGACGAAGTTTGTCAAATGTTTTCTAAATAAAAATGAGTGAAGTAAATGATGGCAGAAGTTAAACAATATTTTGAACCATAAACGGATGAAGCGAGACAAAAATTATTGCAGTATCGTGAAAGGATACTAGCAGCTGTGCCAGATTGTGAAGGACACGCCGCTTAAGAAATGTCAATATACAAGAAAGGAAAGAACTTGATTCATTTGGCTGCATTTAATCATCATTTAGGATTTTATCCAGGGAGAAAAGCGATAGGTCAATTTGAAGAAGATCCGAAAAAGTTTAAAACTTCTAAGGGCACCATATAAGTACCAAAGGATTAATTAGATTTGATGTTGAAAGAATTGTTACCAGCCATTGTCTTGTAGGAAGTCGCTTAATTTTAAACGAGCAAAAGAAGAGAAGTTTATATTTCACTCATAATGTTAAAATGTTGTAAATAGCTAATCATGGATATTAGAAAGTCTCGTTAAGCTGTTTATTTTGAACGGGTTTTTTTCGATTTTCAAAAAATAAAATTTTTTGGACTGATTTTCGGCAAAATTTTCAAAAAATAGTAAAAAAAGTATCCGTTTTGAACAGGTATCCGAGAGATGACAATTCAAATACAAAAAAACACAGTAGAAATTTAGGATGTTACCGAACACATTGTGTGCATCCTACTCAAACTTATGAATAAAAATATGACAACAAAAACATGGCTTTTGTAAAATTGAGGCTATTTTAAGGACATATTTCAAGAAGTTTGTAAATTTTAAGTGGATTTAATGTTACAGAATGATTACAAAACGGCAAAACGAGCTGTTTTATATTACACTTCAATAACAATAACAGACAGAAACGTTAAAGATGGCTTACAGTTTGCCTTATTTCCTGATATTCTCCTAATCTTATTGTAGAATAATACTGTGATAAGATTTTTGGGATTTTAATGCCCAATTTCTATAAAAGGAGAATTTATATATGAAGAAATCATTACGAATAGCTGCGGCGACGATGTTAGCATCGACCTTGGCGTTTAACTTAAATACAGTAGGAGCACAAACTTGGACACATCGTTCAGTTAATCAAGTAAAAGAAACACTAGCGAGTAATGAAGATGGATTATATGTAATCCAATGGGGTGACACTTTAAGTACAATTGCTGAAGCAACAGGGCATTCAGTTGATCAATTAGCAAACTTTAATGCAATTGCGGATGCAGACTTTATTGCAGCAGGTTCAGTGTTATATTTTGATGATGCAAACCACACAGTAACCTATGTCGATAATGCAACAGATCAAGCTTATACTTATGATTTAGTAGAAGAAACACAAGTTGTAGCTGAAGTGACTGAAGCACCCGTTGTGGAAGAAACTGTAGTAACAGAACCTACTTATTATGTTGATGAAACCCCTGAATGGGTTGAAACACCGGCAGTTGAAACAACAGAAGCAGTTGTAGAAGAAACAACCGCAGCGCCAGTTGTAGAAGAAACAGAAGCGTTAGTAGAAGAAACAACTGTAGCACCAGTTGTGGAAGAAACAGAGGCAGTTGTAGAAGAAACGACCGCAGCACCAGTTGTCGAAGAAACAACAACAGCGCCAGTCGTGGAAGAGACAGAAACAGTTGTGGAAGAAACGACCGCAGCACCAGTTGTGGAAGAGACAGAAGCAGTAGTTGAAGAAACAACCACAGCACCTGTAACAAGTGGGGGCCAATACAACGAATATGGTGGTATTATCTCTGATGCCAAAGAGTGGATTGCCATGCGTGAATCAGGTGGTCAATATGAAATCTGGAACCCAACGCAAACTTATTATGGACGTTACCAATTAACAGCATCATACTTAAATGGTGATTTTTCACGTGAAAATCAAGAGCGTGTAGCAGATGAATATGTTATTAATCGTTATGGGTCATGGGAAGCAGCATTAGTATTCTGGCAAGCAAATGGTTGGTACTAAGCGTATTTACCTAAAAATTTAATTTTAATAAAATCTGGTAGGATGATTGAGTTTTTATACTGATTATCCTACCTTTTTTGCTAGCTAAATTAGTTTACTAAAGATTTAGAAAAGGCTACAATAGACTGTAAGTATAAAAGGAGCGAAAAGAGTATATGACATTTAAATTAATAGAAACCAGATCATTAACTGATATACAATCAACCGGTAAATTGTATCAACATGAAGAAACTGGAGCGCAAGTATTACGTATTGAAAATGATGACCCCAACCGTGCTTTTACTATTGGGTTTAAGACACCACCCTATAATGACAATGGGATTGCCCATATTTTAGAGCATTCCGTTTTAAATGGCTCAAAAAAATATCCATCCAAAGAACCTTTTGTAGAACTAATTAAAGGTTCTTTGAACACCTTTGTTAATGCAATGACCTTCTCAGATAAAACCATCTATCCTATTGCTTCGACGAATCAACAAGATTTTGAAAATTTAATGAGTGTTTATTTAGACGCTGTTTTTCAACCGAAATTATATACAGATAATCAAATATTACAACAAGAAGGTTGGCATTATCATTTAGAAAAACCTGAAGATGATTTAATCTATAAAGGGGTTGTCTACAATGAAATGAAAGGTGCAACGGCTTCAGCCGAACAACGTCTTTACTTTGAAATTGTGAAAGCTTTATATCCCAATACTTTGTACGCATACGAGTCGGGTGGTTTGCCAAGTGCCATCCCTTCATTAACGCAAGAAGAGTTTATTGAATTCCATCAAAAATACTATCATCCAAGTCAATCAATGACGGTTTTATATGGAGATTTAGATGATGACAAAGTGTTTAGTATGTTAGAAGAATATTTCGAAGGAGCAGGTAGCGAAGCAGAACAAGTTGACCTAGCCATTGATGTACCTTTTGTCAAAAATGCTAATATTGAAACAACGTATTCGATTACTGATGGTGAAGATCCGACTGATAAAGATTATTTAGCTCTTGCTTGGCATTCGAATGTAGCGGAAGATATTTTAGAAGGCTTCGCTTTAGATGTCGTGATGGATGTGTTATTTGGAAATAATCAGGCGCCTGTAAAAAAAGCTTTATTAGAAGCGGGAATTGCTGGCGATATTAGTGCTGATCGTGATCAAATTGGCTATTTTAGCATGATTAATATTGTCGCTAAATATACCTCTGTTGATAAACTAAAAGAATTTGAAAACATCGTGATGAATGCTTTACAAAAGGTAGTAGACGAAGGTGTAGAAAAAGAATTAATTGAAGCTGCTTTAAATCAAATCGCATTTCGTCAAAAAGAGTTAGTTATCTCAGAAAGTAATCCGCGTGGTGTTTTATATGCGATGACAGCATTCCAAACATGGTTATATGATTTTAATCCGATGGATAATTTAGAATTTGATCGTTACTTGAGTGTATTACGTGAAAAATTTGAAAATGGTTATTTTGAAGAGCTGGTTCAAATCTATTTATTAGAAAATGATCACCGTGCGACCGTTTCATTAAAAGCCGATCCAGGATTAAATGATAGACAAGAACAAGCTTTACATGAATCCTTACAAGCGTATAAAGCGAGTTTATCTGAAGCTGAAATTAGTAAATTAGTAGCGACTACGCAAGCTTTAATTGAACGTCAAAGTACGCCCGATACCGCAGAAGATTTAGCGAAGATACCGGCTCTAGCTAAAGAGGATTTAACGACTGAAACGGAAGAATATCCTTTAGAAGTAGCGACTTTATCTAATGGCAATCAGTTTTATCATGCACCACAATTTACCGCTGGTATTGACTATTTAGATATATTGTTCAATATTGAAGATTTTACTGCAGATGATTTTATTTGGTTAAACCTTTTATCACGTTTATTAGGCAAATTACCAACTAAACACTATTCAAGTAAAGAATTATTAACTAAAATTGATTTATACACCGGTGGTGTGGGTGGTGCTGTGCAAGTTTATGAACAAGAGGGCGACAATAAAGCCTATTTTGTTGTACGTGGTAAAGCTTTAGAAGAGATGGATCATCATTTGATTGAGTTAATGCATGAATTGGCCCTTCATACACAATTTGATGATGTTGAAGAAATTATTAAAATTGTACAACGAGCGATTTCAGGTTTTGAGAATAAAATCGATTATCAAGCCCACGCTTTAGCTTCGCAGCGCGCCTTAAGTCAAGTGAATGCAACAGCAAAATTAGCGGAAATAATAGGCGGTATTGATCAATACCGCTTCTTGAAAGATATTTTGAAACAACTTAAATCTGAAAATGCTCATCAAGTAGTAGAAAAATTAGTATCTTTATATCGTCGCATTGGCAACCAAACACGTCTAAATGTCTTTTATATTGGGGATGAAGAACGTAAAGTTCATTTAGCTAATAGAATTGAAACAACATTCGCTGACCTGCCAACTGAAGCCATAGGAGCTAAACAAACGTATCAACCTGGTATTCAACAAAAAGAAGCCTTTGTGACAGCTCAAGATGTGAATTATGTTGGATTAGCAGCGGTCTTACCGGAAGCGTTCAAATTATCAGGAGAATACCATGTATTAGGCAAAGCCTTGCGTTATGATTATTTATGGAATAATATTCGTGTAAAAGGTGGCGCTTATGGAGCGATGTATAATTTAAGACGTAATGGTTCGTTGACATTAGCAAGTTATCGTGATCCTAATATTACTCAAACGCTTAATGTTTACCATGATATTCCGCAGTTCATTGAACAGTTGGAAATTAATGAGATGGATTTATTGAAATATATGATTGGTACGATGAGTGATTTAAATCAACCGATGTCAGCAGCTGACAAAGGGAACATGGCATTTGTTTATTATCATATTGGTGTCGATCAAGCGGAGCGTAAACAAATTAAAGAAGAGGTATTAGCGACTACTGTAGATAAACTTCATCGTTTACGAGCAACTTATCAAACCTTATTACAAAATCCTGCGATAGCGGTGATTGGTAATAAAGCACAAATTGAAGCAGTGAAAGATCAGTTTGATGTTATTCACGAATTATATTGATGATTAAATAAATTGAATAGTCAACAACTTGCTTTATATTAAGCTGGAAGGATTTGTGGCTGTTTAGCACATCAAGAAGATTAAGTAAGTTAATAGAGAGTCCTTTGGGAGTGGCAAGTGGATTTTCCCTTGCCAACTCTTTTTTTATTAGGGTATTGTAAAATTAAATGAAACATACTTGCTTACTATTTACATCTTTAGCTATAATAAAATAGAAGACAAGTAAAGGAGTTATTATGAAAATCAATCGACAAAAAGTTTTAGTTTGGGGCTTAATTTTAGCTTCTATTTATGTTGTATATCGTTATTGGGGAGCAGCTGAAGAAATATTAATGACGGTATTTGATGCTTCCAAACCATTTTTTGTGGGTGCGATGATTGCTTATATTGTCAATATCCTAATGGATGGTTATGAAAATTTGATAACACGATTTGTATCATTTCAACCAATCTTAAAAATGAAACGGAATTTAAGTCTGTTTTTAGCTTATTTGACATTTGCGATTGCCATTATCGTTATTTTGGGGATTGTAATTCCAGAATTAATTCGAGCGGTTCAGTCATTACTTTCAATTGATCCAAAAACGATTCAACAAATTTTTAAATCAATGGAAGATAATGGAATCATTAAGCAAATCATTGGTTTAATCCAAGGTGATACGAGTGGGAATGTTGATATTGCTTCAACGATTACCGGGTATGTGCAACAAATTCTAAACTCTATTGGGAATTTACTGTTAGGTATCTTAACATCAGCAACGGGTATTTTCTCGACAGTTATTAATGTGTTTATGAGTATTGTTTTCTCTATTTATGTGTTAATTAGTAAAGATAAACTATCAGTTCAATTTACCAATGTATTAAAAGCGTATGTACCGGATTGGTATCAAACGATAGAAGCGACTATCGATGTGTTTAATCAATCTTTTAGAGGGTTCATCGTTAGTCAAACAATCGAAGCGGTAATATTAGGTAGTTTGAGTTTCGTTGGCATGTTAGTTTTAAGATTACCGTATGCGTCAACAGTGAGTATTATGATAGGAAGCACCTCTTTGATTCCTTTGGTTGGGGCATTTATTGGTGCCATCATTGGGATAGTTTTAATTTTAACTCAGTCGGTTTCACAAGCCTTTATCTTTGTTATTTTCATTATTGTCTTACAACAGGTTGAATCGAATTTGATTTATCCTCGTGTAGTGGGCGGTTCGGTTGGTTTACCACCGATGTGGGTATTGGTTGTTATTTCAATTGGGGGTGCTATTGCGAATATCTTTGGAATGTTTGTAGCGGTCCCAATAGCAGCAGCGCTTTATAAATTGTTCCGTGATGATTTACGTAAGCGACTAGCAAACCAAACATTAACTTAATCTATATAGAATAAAAAGGACTTTCATCAAAGTGATAAGAAAGCTGAAAAGCAAATACCGGCAAAAGTTACTACAGCAGTATTGTCGATTCAAAAAGCATCTTACCAATGGTGAAAGTCTTTTTTGTAATTTTGGGAAAATTTAAGGGAGGGGATTAAAGTGAAACAAGTTGAGAAATATAGTTATCTTATATCCGGTTTATTATGGATTATTGTGGGACTTTTTCTAATTATCGAAAAGCAATTATTTGTGGTGAACATCTCAATTTTATTTTCTAGTGTGTTGCTTATTATCGGAATCGGCCGATTGGTCAAAGTGGTTGTGCCTAAGCGCGAACGCAATTTTGAACAAAGGCTTGTTTTATTAATTACTGGCGTGAGTGATTGGGTGCTTGCCTTTTTGATGTATTTTTTTCGATTAAGTTGGCCAGCATTTTTATCCAAAGCTATCGGTTATTATCAACTTTTCATAGGGGTTTCGCTATTTATTAGTTGGTTATTATTGAGGCGTGATCGCGTATCGGGACGCGTTGGCATTCTTTTATCCAGTGTGATTAATATAATTTGGGGAGTGGCCAGTATTGCGATAAAAAGTAGTGAGACAGTCGACGGTGTCGTAGCTAGATTAGGTTTTTATTTAGTTTTCATTGGTTTGACAATCTTGATGGATGCTCGGGACTATTATCTTTCGCAACGAACAAAAACAAGAGTAAAACGGCGAATTCGTGTTCCGCTACCGGTTATTTTTACAATCCTTTTACCTAAAAAAATGTTGGATAAGATTAATCATTTTATTCAAGAAGAATTATCAATGAGTGAGTGGACCAGCCCAGAATTGAAGGAAACTGATAGACATCCTGTTTTGAAAGTATTTATTCATGTGGGGGAAGACGGTTTTGATCAGATGGGACATGTTGATTTAAGTTATAAAGGGCGCGTCTATGCCTATGGCAATTATGATATCGACTCTGAGAGATTATTAGGTGCAATTGGTGAGGGTGTATTATTTAGCTTAGACGACCAAGATTATATCGACTATTGTTTACAGGATAATAAAACACTATTTGAATATCGAGTCGTATTAACTGCTGCTCAAGAAGTTGAGTTTGAAAAGAATTTAAATGATATTTTAAAGAATACTCAAGCCTGGGTACCTACTTCATCCACACAATTAGCGAGTTATCTGGGTAAAATGACCCAAAAATATAAAGTAGAAACTTTTAAATTTAAAAGCTCTCGCTATAAAACGTATTTTGTTTTAGGGACGAATTGTGTGTTGTTGGCCGACCAATTGATTGGGGCCAGCGGTTTGGATTTATTAGCCATGGTGGGGATTTTAGCCCCAGGAACCTATTATGATTATTTTGAAAAAGAATTTCAAAAACCTAATTCTATTGTAGTTGGGAAAACCGTTCACAACCCGGTTTTAAAAGACTCAATGTTGCCATTATCAAATGAAATACTTTAATCATATTTTAAGAAGGCATTTTTTAAAAACCTTAATATAACAGTGCATATAAGAGGTAAATGAAAAAATACATCATGAATACACCAAGAAAACGGATCGATTAATTTTGTTAAATTGTCAAATTCAGCTAGAAATTTTTACCTAACACATAATACGATTGCTTTTTGTTTTATTGATATTTAAATTGGTTGTTCGAAAGTTATAAACAAGGCTGGCCTAAGTTAGAAAGTGACTATCAATAGTGAAGTCCATAATATTGTGTAAAAAGAAAAATAAAGTAAAAATTTTAAGTATATTTTAAGTTCAGTTTATATACTTTCAGTAGATTATTGAGTAAGGCTTTTATTCTCTCCCAACTAGTAATCGCCACTCAATAATCAAAATGGATTAACTCCCAAATATAGATGCCCAGTAGACCCCATACTATTGGGCTTTTTTATTGTGTAAAGGAGCCTTTCGGTTTGTAATTATGGCACAAATTCGGTAAAATTTTAAGGGTACATAAAGTAGCAATATGGAGGATATTATGAAAAGCCAAGTAGAACACTATTTACCTTTTGATGAAATATTATTACCTGAACCTTATCGAGTAATTGAAATTCCGTCTTGGGAAGCGATCATTAATCCGGTAGTTCAAGGCGTCATTACATTTTATAATCATCAACATCAAACGAAAGAAACAGAATTAACCGATGAGATGGTTAAAGCTTTGGATAATCCTGAATTAAAAACAGTTCACCAAGTTAAACAATATGCGATGACTGCATTTCAAGAGAGAGAAAAAGAACGTAAGTTTCAATTTGATATATTTCCTTATTTATTAGTGTTTTTTGCGAATACAACTCAGACTGTGATTAATTCGGATGAGGAAGAAGCTTATTTCATCGCGATGACCGATAATTATAAGGAAGATGCAGAGAAAGCGGGAATTTCTTACGATGAATTTTTACAAAATAGTTTTGGTTTAACCTCAAAACAAGAAGAAGAATTGCGCGAGCGAATCCATGAATATTTTGTGTATAAATTGATTGCGATTGATCGCTTTGGTGAAGAGCATGGAGAGTTAGATATAGACAGCTATGACGCTTACATCCAAGAACAGGTATTGCTTCAGGGCGTGGATGAAATTGATTTGCGTGAACGCCTGCCATTTAATGTGTTTCAAGATATCTATCCTGAAATAGTATTAACAGAAGAATTGAAAAATTATTTTAAAGAGCAAATTATTTTCAAAATTGTTTCAGAAGCATAATGAAGTCATCATTGACGAGATGATAAGCGTTAAATATTTTCTAGACGTTTAAATTTGCTGAGCGGACTGATATTTTAGTAAATTTGCCATTAGAGAACGAGGTCGAGTAGGAAGTGAGTTTCTTGCTTGGCCTCGTTTTTGTGTCAAACAAAGTCATTTTGACATTATGGCTGTTAAAATCGGTCTCATAAAATTGTTCCAGTTCATTGAAAATTCATTATCAAACGAGAGATAAAGAGCATAGCTATAAAACCACGATAACAACCAATCCCGTTTTCCTGATCAATTAGTGTTATAACTTAAAATTCGTCAAGAAAATAAAGGTTTGGATGGTTTGATAAAATGAGAACTTAATGAGGGAGTGGGCAAGAAGTAGAAAATCGGATGATTTTCGCTTCGTCTGTCCACCCCCGCACAGTTGAGTAGGCCTTAAACAAGTCTTTAAGACGCAGGTTGAGACCACTCAACCACTGCGCTTAAGACGCAGATTGAGACCACTCAACCACTGCGCTTTGAATTAAATAGATATGCCTGAACAGAATTTAAAAAGTTTTTGCCCAGCCTCACTATATTCTGATATAATTATTGTCAACATAATAAGAAAGAAGGAATTAATGATGGATATCAACGAAAAAATCCTGAAACTCCTAGAACGTGATAGTCGTTTAACTCACCATGAAATTGCGGTGTTATTGGGCGAAGACGAAGCGTTCATTACCAAAACGATTAAAGAATTAGAAGAGAAGAATATTATTTGTGGTTATACTACTTTAGTGAACTGGGAAAAGACGAACAGTGATATGGTTTCGGCGATTATTGAACTGCGAGTAAATCCGCAAAGAGGGCAAGGTTTTGATCGGATTGCTGAAAAAATTTATAATTTCCCAGAAGTCAAAGCCATGTATTTAACTTCCGGAGGCTATGATTTCTTAATTGAAATGCAAAAAGCACCGATTCGTGAAATTGCGAATTTTGTTTCTTCTCGTTTATCCATCATTGAAGAGGTACAATCGACGGCTACTCATGTTATTTTGAAAAAATATAAAGATCATGACACCCTATTTATTGAAAAAGAACATGATAAAAGGGAGTTTATTTCATGAGAAGTTTTCTAAATCAAAAAGTACAAGCTATTAAACCGTCCGGGATTCGTCGTTTTTTTAATTTAGCTAATGAAATGGAAAATGTTATTTCATTAGGTGTAGGAGAACCCGATTTTGATACACCATGGCATGTACGTGATGAAGGAATATATACCGTTCAGAAAGGACGTACCTTCTATACAGCCAATGCAGGTTTATTAGAATTAAGAACCGCAATAGCTGAAAATATTTTTCGTTTACAAGGTGTAAAATATAACCCTGACACACAGGTATTAGTGACCGTTGGTGGCAGTGAAGCGATAGATTTGGTTTTTCGGGCAACGATTGAACCGGGAGATGAAATCATCTTTACAGAGCCTTGTTATGTGTCCTACTTGCCAACGATTGAATTAGCGGGCGGCGTTCCGGTGGCTATTCCATTAAAAGAACAGAATCAATTTCGTTTAACTCGAGAAGAATTAGCGGCGGCTATCACTGATAAGACCAAAGCACTCGTTTTATCCTTTCCTAATAATCCGACTGGGGCAGTCATGGCAAAAGAAGACTTAGAAGCAATTGCCGATTTAATAATTGAGCATGATCTTTTAGTGATTACGGATGAAATCTACGATCGCCTTACCTATAACGAAGATGAAGAACATGTCAGTATCATTCGCTTACCTGGAATGGCTGAACGTACGGTTTACATCAATGGTTTTTCTAAAGCTTATGCTATGACGGGCTGGCGTTTAGGTTACTGTGCTGGTCCTGAAGAAATTCTCCAACAAATGACCAAAATCCATCAATTTACCATTATGGCAGCTCCTACCATGAGTCAGTATGCCGGTTTAGAAGCTTTGCGTTCAGGTGAACAGGATGTTCTAGAGATGCGCGAAAGCTATAAACAACGTCGCCGTTATTTATTATCTGAGTTCGAACGTCTTGGTATTCCCTGCTTTGAACCTTTGGGTGCTTTCTATGTTTTCCCCAATATTTCGCAATTTGGTATGACTTCAGAGGAATTTGCGATGGATTTACTCCATAAGAAACAGATTGCGGTCGTACCAGGTACCGCCTTTGGGGATAGTGGAGAAGGCTTTGTTCGTATCTCTTATGCTTATTCCATTGCCGAATTAAAAATTGCATTACAACGTATCGAAGAATATATTATTGAAATGAAAGGAAATCTAAATTGAGTAAATTACCATTAAGAACAGAATTACCTGTCGCAGAGACATGGGACTTAAGCTTATTATTTAAAAATCAAGCTGAATATCAAGCAGCAGTTGCAGAAGTGAAAGAGTACGTGACTAACTTTCAAGAACAATATCAAGGGAAATTAACGGACGAGGCAATCATTATTGAGTCATTAGCCAATTTGGAACAAATTAAACGCCAATTGTCCAAAATTTATGGTTATGGGTCCTTAGGATATGAAGCGGATAAGCTGAACGCTGATAATGAAGAAAACTATCAAAAATTGCCTGCGTTAAGTGAATTTTTTGGTGCCACTTTATCGTTTTTCGAATCAGAACTGTTAAGTTTAGACGATAATATCCTTCAAACGGTGATGAAGTCCGATGAGGGAGCGCCGTATCAATACTATTTACAAGCATTGTTACGTGAAAAACCACATCGTTTATCAGGTGAAGTAGAAACGGTGTTAAGTAGCTTAGAAGGGACCTTATCTAGTCAATACCCACTTTATTTAACCTTAAAATTCCAAGATTTAACTTTTGATGATTTTAAAGCTGATGGCAAGACGTATCACAATAGTTTTGTTTCATTTGAAAATGATTATGAAAGTCATCCTAATCAAGCGGTTCGTCATGCAGCGTGGGCTTCTTTCCATAAGGGATTAGCGACCTTCCAACATACCGCTGCCGCAAACTATATTTATCATGTTAAAACTGAGAAAAAAATGGCAACGCTACGTGGTTTTGATTCCGTGATTGATTATTTATTATTTAGTCAACAAGTCACTCGTGAAGCGTATAATCGACAAATTGATGTGATTATGTCAGAATTTGCACCGGTGATGCGTCGTTATGCACGCTTATTACAAAAGGAACAAGGCTTAGCTTCAATTAGCTTAGCTGATATTAAAATGCCATTTACCCAGGAAGAGCCACAACATATTTCGATTGCTGAGGTGCGTAAAATGATGGAAGAAGTCTTCGCGGTATTTGGTGAAGAGTACTTATCGATTGTAAAACGTAGTTTTGATGAACGTTGGATCGATTTTCCAATGAATCAAACGAAATCAACCGGTGGTTTCTGTTCGCCAGTTTATGATGGTCCAGGCTATATTTTATTAAATTGGAATGGGTTATTAAGCGAAGCATTAGTCTTGGCGCATGAATTAGGCCATGCGGCTCATTTTGGCTTAACTTATGATCGTCAATTAATGATGACGCCAGAAGCAAGTTTATATTTTATCGAAGCACCTTCAACAGCTAATGAAGTGATTACTTGTCAATACTTATTAAATCAGCCTCTAGAAGCTGCTCAAAAACGGGTCTTAATTACAGAGTTTATTGCACGTACTTACTTCCACAATATGGTAACTCACCTATTAGAAGCCGATTTCCAACGGAAGGTTTATCTAGCGGTTGATCAAGAAGAAGTGTTGAATGCCGAAAAATTAAATGGTTTCTTTAAAGAGACCTTAGAACAATTCTGGGGTGAAGAGGTCATGATTAATCCTGGTGCAGAGTTAACGTGGTTGCGTCAACCTCACTATTTCATGGGGATGTATCCTTATACGTATTCAGCTGGATTAACAGTCGGAACGCAAATTGGGCAACGAATTGCTAATGGGGAAAGAGATGCCATCGAAAGTTGGTTAGCTGTTTTAGCAGCTGGTGGTACATTAGGACCATTAGAATTGACGGCAAAAGCAGGTGTTTCAATGGAAAATGCGGATGCATTGTGCAGTGCGATTCAATACGTCGATGGTTTATTGGATCAAGTGGAAGCGTTAGAAACACAAAATTAGCTTGAAAAGTTACCACAACTCTTTATCTAAGATCGAATCATCATCACAAAAAGATGTTTTTGATAATCTATAAGAAAAGTGAAAATACGATCTAAAGACAGATAAACAACTGGGGAAAGTCTCATAAATAAACAATGAGTATTTCAAAAATTATCTTGCTCCCATAATTTAGGTCTTTTGATTTGATTTTTTTAGCGGCTTTTCGCCTGTATTGTACAGGTGATCGGCCGCTTAATTTTAGGGGATTTCTGTCTTAAAGGCTCGTTTGATAGTTACCAAACTGTGTGAGGCGATCAAACGACGCGAAAATCCATCATTTTTTATCACTTGCCACTCTTAAGATAAATGAATTCACATTATTTAGCCTGAACAAAAGACGAACAAATATTCAATTTACATTATTTTCACAATAATTAAATAGTAATCAATAATCATTTGTTTTATAATGAAGAGCTAGGGTGAATATCAAAGCGAAATTTGTTTGTGAAAAACACGTAAATTCTAGCATTAATTACTGTTAATTTGCTACAAATATAGTATTCTATAGTTGTATGCAGATAGAAGGAGTGAATTTAATTGACCGAAACAGCAATCCAGTTTTGGAGTGGACTCAACACGATAGGTGGCAACATTATTAGTTTACAATATGAGAACTATCGTATCATTACAGACTTTGGTGCAATGGTAGGGGCTAATGTGGATGATTTGCTCAATCATAGCTTGACCTCACAATTATTAAAAGAAGAAAAATTACCTAAAATACCAGGACTTTATTCAAAACAAGCATTAAAAGATGTCGAATTGGAATCATTTGAGGATAGTGATGTGGAGACGATTATTTGCTTGTCTCATTTACATCTCGATCATTTAGGGTCATTTGGTCAACTAAGTTCTACCATACCTATCTATGCTTTAAAAGACTCGGTCGAGTTTTATGGGCATTTAAAAGAAAACGAATTATTACCTTCGTATGATGTCGATTGGCACCCGGTTGAAGACTTTGGTACGATTCAACATGGTCCTTTTACGATTCAATTTATTCCGGTTGATCATGATACTTTAGGTGCGGCGAGTATTTTTATTACAGCTCCTGATGTTAAGGTGATTTACTCGGGTGATTTTCGCTTATCAGGCTTCCATCCGGAAAAAGTACTGACCTGGGCACAAAAAGCACGAGCATTTGATGCAGACATTTTATTAATCGAGGGTACGACTTTCAGTCATGTGGGGGCAGAGCCGAGCGAAGCGGATTTAAGAATCGAACAAATGACGCGTAATTTAATGGCTAAAAATGAACAACACTTACTCACGAGTCTCAAAAATGAAATGGCTAAAGCGACGGATAAATTAGTGGCTTTTAATGGCTATCCTCAAAATATTACGAGATTAATCCGTTTTGCGAGAATCGTCAATGGCCACGGCCGTCAATTAGTCTTAGATAAACGTTATTATCAGTTAATGAAAGCTTATTTAATTCAACCGTTAGCTATGACGTATATTGGTGAAGGTGGTATCACCATTGAACAGATTAATGAAGCCCCTCATCAATACGCTTTGCAAGTCGATATTGAAGATTTAACAGCACTATTCGCAGTGAAACCGGGCCTTTATTTCCATTCAAATGGCATGCCATTAGGTAGTTACGATCCGACTTATGAACCGTTTGTCCGTCGTGTGGTGGATTATGGATGGGAATTCGTGTTAGCGAATGCGGGAGGACATGCATCCCCGAACGATTTATTATTAGTCAATCGGGTAATTAAACCGAAACTAGTAGTGCCGTGGCATACTTACCAACCTAAACTTTATGGCGAAGCTATTGCATCCCAAGGACAAAATGTTTGGTGGCCTTCATATAATAAAACTTATTATTGGTCGCAACTTTCGGAGAAATTAGGAGCAAAAAATGAAAAAAATTAGTTTTTTGATGACAAGTGATACTCATGCTTTTTGGTTAAATCGCTTGACACATCCAACAGCAAATTTATTTAATACAGCAGGTACCATAGAAGCTGTTCGTCAACAACGTCAACATCCAGTAGTCACCATCGATTTAGGAGATTTTATTCAAGGCTCTTCCTTTGCTACTTATTGTAGCCAAGAAGTAAAAGATGGCAGTTGTTTTGCGCGCGCCATGAATGCCTTGAACTATGATTTCCAAATCATTGGGAATCACGAATTTAATTATGGACCAGACTATCGAGATAGTATCTTAACGAAACTTGATTCACAAATCTTATTAAGTAATATTGTTCGTGAAGATGATAGTCAACCGTTTATTGGCCAACCCTATCAAATCATTGAACGAGAGGGGATTAAAATTGGTGTGATTGGGGTCACAACCCATTACATCCCCCATTGGGAATTACCGAAACACTATGAAGGATTAATCTTTTTAGATGCATTTGAAACAACCAAAAAGTATGTGGCTGAATTACGTCCATTAGTGGATGTTGTAGTGGTTGCTTATCATGGAGGATTTGAAAGTGACCTCGAAACATTCTCACCTTTAGAAGAATGGACGGGTGAAAACCAAGGGGCTAAAATGTTACAAGAAATTGAGGGCATTGATGTACTGCTAACTGGTCATCAACATCGGTTTATTAACCAACAAGTGAAGAATACCTGGACCGTGCAACCTGGTCATGCTGGTGAATTTGTCGCGGAAGTGATTTTAGAATTAGATGAGCAACATCAAATTATCCATCGTGAAGGCTATTTACATGAGGCAGCGCAATATCAAGCTTTAGATAAGTTACGGCCACAATTGGAGCCGCAATTATCAAATGGCAAAGCGTGGTTGGAGACGGTTTTAGGCCATGCACCTATTGTGCAACCCACGCATGATATCTTTTTAGCGCGGTTATATGGGCATCCGTTTTTAGAATTATTGAACCAAGTTCAATTACAAGTAACAGGTGCTGATTTTAGTGGTATTGCTTTAGTTAATGAGCATTTTGCTGAATTTCAAGGCGATATAACAAATGAAATTCTATTAAAAGCTTATCCTTATTATAATTTAATTACTAAAATACAATTAACAGGTCAAGAAATATACGAGGTCATGGAATATAATCTAGAATATTTTGAGTTGGATGCGACAGGGCAAATGATAGTCAATCCTGAATACATTTCTCCTAAACCACGCCATTATAATTATGATATTTATTCAGGTTTTAAAACAATCGTTGATGTCTCCAAACCCAAAGGACAACGAGTTATTGAGTTGATTGATGAAAGAACCAATCAACCTTTAGAAAAAGAGCGGATTTATCAGTTGGCCGTCACTCAATACCGTGCGGTTGGTGGGGGCGATTATACCATGTTGACACAAGATAAAATAGTTGAAATAACGCAATATGATATTGCGTCTGAATTGGTAAAAGCGTTAAATACCTTTGATGAAAAGAAATGGGATACGATTAATCAACATTTTCAACATATCGAATGGTTAAATCAGACAATAAAGAATACAGATGAGGTGTAATTGTGCAAGTTAGATTTGAAAATGTCACCATGCAGTTTGAAGATAAAAAGGTCCTCGATAATATTAGTTTTACCTTGCCTAGTCATGAATTGATTTCTTTTTTAGGCCCTTCAGGTTGTGGAAAATCAACCACTTTATATTTGATTTCAGGATTATTAACTCCTACTTCAGGGAAGATTTATTTTGATGATCGCGACGTCACTAAATTGGATCCAGTAAAACGTCAAGTCGGGTTAGTTTTTCAAAATTATGCCTTATACCCTCATTTGACAGTATTAGAAAATATTATGTTTCCTTTAAAAATGAGCAAGATGCCGAAACCTAAGAGAATAGAAATTGGAAAAAAAATGGCAGCTTTAACACAAATTGACGATCAATTGGATAAGTACCCACGTCAATTATCAGGTGGGCAGCAACAAAGGGTAGCCATTAGTCGGGCTTTGGCGAAATCTCCGTCGGTCTTATTGATGGATGAACCATTGTCCAATTTAGATGCGCGTTTGCGAATTGAGATGCGTGAGGAAATTCGTCGTATTCAACAAGAAACGGGTGTGACGACCGTGTTTGTAACCCACGATCAAGAAGAAGCATTAAGTATTGCGGATAATGTGATGGTCTTAAACCAAGGTGAAATTCAACAAAAAACGGATCCGGTTACTTTATATAAAGAACCTAATAATCTTTTTGTAGCGAAATTCATCGGTTCACCCGTTATTAATACCTTTACTAAAAATTCACCTTCTTTAAATCATGAGGCATGGGTATTTGATCATGAATGGGAAACGATAGGGATTCGTTCTGAGCATTTTACATTAGGAAACGCAGAAGATTACTTACTACAAGCAACGGTTGAGAGAATTGAACATGTGGGGAAAGATATTACGATGCATATGATATTCGAGGGTGAATCCTTTACGGTTACCGATTTAGATTTAGATGTAACAGAAGGTAGCTTGGTTTACTTAAAAGTTGCACCAGAAAAAATAATGTTTTTTGATAAGACAGCTGCCAGAGTTGAGGTAGTGAATCATGAATAAAAAACCGACGCTAAAAAGCACCTTACAAGCATTGCTTTATTTGGCACCGATGTTAACATTTATTGGTATTTTTACCATTTATCCTATTTTTAAATCAGTGGCGATGAGTTTTTATACTAATTTTAATTTGTTTACGGGTGAAGTTAAATCGCGAGGATTGGAAAACTATCAAGTCGTCCTCAGTGATCCTAAATTTCATCAAGCTCTAAAAAACACTTTTATTTATGTTATTGGTGTCGTGCCAACGAGTATTTTTATCTCATTGATGATCGCGTTAATGTTAAATAGTATTCCGTTTTTAAAAGGTTTCTTTAGAACCGTTTATTTCTTGCCTTATGTGACCAGTACCGTAGCTGTTTCGGTGGTGTGGAGTTGGTTGTATCATTCACGCTATGGTTTCTTTAATTATATTCTTAGCTTATTTGGAGCAGATGCCGTCAACTGGTTAAATTCACCTGATAATGCGTTGCCGGCCGTGATGATTATGGCGGTATGGAAGAGTTTAGGTTTTAATATTTTACTATTATTAGTAGGTTTAGGTAATATCAATGAGAATTACTATAAAGCCGCTAAAATTGATGGAGCGAATGCTTTTAATCGCTTTACGAATATTACGATTCCCTTATTAAGACCGACTTTATTTTTATTGTCGACCTTAGGGGTAATCAGTGGTTTTAAGGTGTTCGACGAAGTCTTTGCTTTATTTAGTGGTAGACCTGGACCCGCAGGTTCGGCAACCACTTTGGTTTACTATTTATTTGAAAAATTCTATGTGAAATTCAAATATGGTCAAGCAGCAGCGACCGGTATTATTTTGTTCTTGATTGTTTTGGTCATTACTATGGTTCAAAATGCCGGTAACCGCTACTTTGAAAAGAGAGGTGGCTAATTATGAAGGGGTTTTTTAAAAACATTTTATTATATATGCTATTGTTTTTAGGTGGCCTGTTTATGGTGTTGCCTTTTTATTGGATGTTAGTAACAAGTTTAAAATCAGCAGGGGAAGCTATTGCGATTCCTCCTACTTGGTTACCTCGGAATTGGTTGTTTTCAAATTATGAAAAAGCGCTGAAGGTAGCCCCATTCGCTCGCTATTTTTTAAATAGTTTATTGGTCACCTTTGCGACCACAACGGGCGAGTTAATTACGAGCATTTTGGCAGCTTTTGCCTTTGCTAAACTAAAGTTTTGGGGTAAAGATGTATTGTTCATTATTTTATTAGCCACCATGATGGTGCCGGGTGAATTAATGACCATACCTAACTTTGTAACGTTAGCAAGTTGGGATATGATTAACACCTATTGGGCTTTGATTATACCATGGCTTGCAAGTGTTTTTTCAGTCTTTACTTTAAAACAATCATTCCAATCGATACCGGATCAGCTTTATTATGCCGCTAAAACCGATGGTGCGAGTGACTGGCGTTTCCTTTGGGAAATGATGGTACCTTTATCTAAATCATCGATTATTGCGGTCATGATATTGAAAGTGATTGGTAGTTGGAATTCGTTTATGTGGCCATTAATTGTCACAAACGATAAGGCATTACGTACATTGCCTGTGGGATTACAAGCTTTTACGACCGAAGCCGGAACTCAATTTGAGTTATTAATGGCGGCGTCAACCTTAGTAGTAGTTCCAATGGTTGTCATTTATCTGTTCTTGCAAAAATATATTATGCAAGGTATTGCAAGTTCTGGTCTTAAAGGCTAGATGACTTAGGATTTATTTTCTGGGAGGAAAACATTAATGAAAAAATTACGCACATTAGCGGCAACTTTATTAGCAGCAACAACTTTAGGCTCTTTTGTTCCATCAGCAAATGCGCAAGAGAAAGTACAAGTAACTTTTTGGCATGCGATGAATGGTCCACACCAAGAAATGTTAACTAAATTAGTTGAAGAATTTAATGCTTCACAAGAAGGGATTGAAGTCGTTGAACAAAACCAAGGTGACTATTCTACTTTACAACAAAGTATTATGGCTTCTGGTGTATCAGGCGATTTACCGACAATTGCTCAATTAACAGCTTCGAACACCCCGGATTTCATGGATCAAGGTTTATTATTACCTTTAAATGACTTATTAACACCTGAAAACGGCTATACTGATGAGTTAAAAGAAGGGGTTTATGAAACTTTCTTAAAAGGTGCTACTTTTGATGATCAAATTTATGCTTTACCATTCTCAAAATCAGTACGCTTAATGTTTGTCAATAAAACAATGTTGGATGAAGTGAATGCTGAAGTTCCAAAAACTTGGGATGAAGTATTGGCATTAGGTGAAAAATTAGATGAAGCTGGAATTGAAAAACCAGCAATGGGACTTGAAAACGAGTTAACCATGGAATATGAAACAATGGCTCGTCAAAATGGTGCAACTTGGATTGCAGATGATTTATCGCAAGTTGATATGTCTTCTGAAAAAGCAATTGAGCCACTTCAATTCATTAAAGATTTATTAGCGAATGAACATGCACGTACAGCAGGTGAAGATGGCTATATGTCTGGTCCATTTGCTGCTGGTGAAAGTGCGTTATATATTGGTTCTTCTGCTGGTTTACAATATGTCTTACCGGGTGTAGAAGAAAGTGGTATCGAATTAGAAACTGCACATATTCCGGTCTTTGGTGATGGTGAAGAATTAACCTTATTTGCAGGTAATGATTTAGGTGTTTTCTCTTCTGCATCTGAAGAACAACAAAAAGCGGCAGTGCAATTCATGTCATTCTTATTAGAAAATACTGACCGTTGGGCGATTGCGACAGGTTATTTACCTGTTACAAAACAAGGTGCAGAATCTGAAGAATGGACTCAATACTTAGAAGAAAATCCACTTGTTAAAGCTGCCTCTGAAGAATTAGAATTTGGTAAGGCACAAGCTGCCTATGTTGGAGCTAGTGAAGTTTACTCTGAGTTAAAAACAGCATTAGAAAATATTATTATTAATGATGCTGATGCAGCAACTGAAATGGCAAATATCGAAACATTAGTAAAAGGATTTTTAGGTCTATAATTAACAAGACGATTGATAAATGACAACAGTACGGAAAATGAAGGCTTTAACAGAGGCCTTCATTTTGTTTTATAGGCTCTTTGTCAAATGGTGTGAATGGACAGAGGCATTTTTGTTGACCTACAACAAAAAGTATAGAGCCGTTTTATAAAGGATAAACAAAAATAAATTTTTCCTAGAATGCTTTTGATTGAAACTTGTAACAGTGTTCGATAAAATGACGAAGGAAATATTCAAGTCAATAAGATTGACCTTATTTGACTAATGGAGTATAATGAATCCAGATAAAGTGAGAAAAGGAGCGATAAATTTGAATTTAATACCTACAGTAATTGAACAATCTTCACGTGGAGAACGTGCCTATGATATTTATTCTCGTTTATTAAAAGATAGAATTATTATGCTAAGTGGACCTATTGATGATAATGTGGCTAACAGTGTCATTGCCCAATTATTATTTTTAGAAGCCCAAGACTCAGAAAAGGATATTTATTTATATATTAATTCACCTGGGGGGAGCGTTTCTGCTGGATTAGCTATTTTTGATACGATGAACTTTATTAAATCCGATGTACAAACGATTGTTATCGGAATGGCTGCGTCAATGGGGGCTTTCTTATTAGCAGCAGGACAAAAAGGCAAACGCTACGCTTTACCTAATTCTGAAGTGATGATTCACCAACCATTAGGTGGAGCGCAAGGTCAAGCGACTGAAATCGAAATAGCTGCCCGTCATATTTTACATACGCGTGAGCGCCTTAATACGATTTTAGCTGATCGTACAGGGCAACCAATCGATATTATTGCCCGCGATACGGACCGTGATAATTATATGACTGCGGAACAGGCAAAAGAATATGGTTTAATTGATTATATTATGGAGAATAACAAATCGTTAAAATAATTGAACGAAAAGAATTTAATATTTTAAATTTTAAGAAAATCTTAATTCTGGGCGAAAGTCCAGAATTTTTTTATGAAAATATATGTAATATTAAACTCTTTCAAAGAAAGCACTTAACCATTTGTTAATATTGAAATATTTAATCTTATTGGCCAATAATCGCCCATGCAATAGGGGCGGATATCGGCTATTATTATTTGATTTTGATTGCAAACAATATTGAATAATGGTATAGTATTAATATGGAAAACGATGAACTGATTATTTAGAAGAGTTTTTTAAAAACTTAATTGGTTGGTCATTTGTTGCCCAAGAGGAGGAACACCATGAAGGATGTTTTTTCTATGATTCAAGCAATAGCACCTGATTTAAGTGCAACCTTGCGAACGCGCTATGAAATCCTCTATCACTTAAGACAAGTTGGTGAACCATTAGGTCGAAAAAATTTAGCTGATCGGATTAACAGTTCTGAACGTTCAGTACGAACGATTATTGATCTAATGCGTGAACAAGATTTAGTTGAAGTGACAAGAGTGGGGATTCGCTTAACGGAACATGGACATATTGTTTCAGACATGATTTCTGAGACAGTAAAAAACTCAAGTCGTTTACACGATATTGAAGAATCATTAAAAAGTCATTTAGGTATCTCCAATTGTTGGGTTGTACCAGGTGATTTAGATCATGATTCGGTCGTCTATCGGGAATTGAGTTACGCTACTCAACAAGTATTAGAACGCTACTTGAAGTTTGGTCGTAGTATTATTGCGGTGACAGGTGGTGAGACCTTAGCTCATGTCGGCGAAGGTTTAACTGATGATTTGTCCCAAAATCGTGAATTAGTATTTGTTCCAGCCCGTGGCGGTGTTGGGGGGGGATTTAATATCCAATCCAATATTGTTGGCGGTGTGATGGCTCAAAAAACGAATTCAAAATATGTTCCTTTATTTCTACCGGATGCAATGGAAGAAGATGCGTCGAAAATATTGATGACAGACCCTTCGATTAGTCAGGCAGTGGCATTGAGTAAGAAAGCAGATTGTTTATTAGTCAGTGTTGGATCCGCCGAAGTGATGGCAGAGCGTCGGGAGCTTACTGCACAACAACAACAATTATTAAAAGAAAAAAAGGCGATTGGTGAAGCGTTTGGCGTGTTCTTTGATGAACAAGGCCAAGAAGTATTACGATTACCACGGATTGGTATTCAAATAGAAGACGTGAGCCACATTCCTTTAGTTCTGACAATAGTTGGTGGTGCTACAAAAGCACATGCCGTAGAAGGCTATTGTAAATTAGTCCAACATCATGGATGGTTAATCTGTGATGAGGGCGTCGCAAATATGATTTTAAATGAGGAAACTCATTAAAATAAAAAATCCTTAAGGAGGAAGTCAATTATGACAGTAAAAGTAGGTATTAATGGTTTTGGACGTATCGGTCGTTTAGCATTCCGTCGTATCCAAGAAGTAGAAGGAATCGAAGTAGTAGCAATCAACGACTTAACAGATGCTAATCAATTAGCTCACTTATTAAAATATGATACAACTCAAGGTCGCTTCAATGGTGAAGTTGAGGTATTAGACGGAGCTTTCCGTGTTAACGGTAAAGAAGTGAAAGTTTTAGCTAACCCAAATCCAAATGAATTACCTTGGGGCGAATTAGGAGTTGAAATCGTATTAGAATGTACTGGTTTCTTCACTTCTAAAGAAAAAGCTGAATTACACTTACAAGGTGGTGCCAAACGTGTTGTTATTTCTGCACCTGGTGGTAATGATGTTCCAACAATCGTTTACAATACTAACCATGATATCTTAACTGGTGACGAAACAGTTATCTCTGGTGCTTCATGTACTACTAACTGTTTAGCTCCTATGGCAAAAGTATTAAATGACAGCTTTGGAGTTGTTGAAGGTTTAATGACAACTATCCATGCTTATACTGGTGACCAAAATACTTTAGATGCACCACATCGTAAAGGTGACTTACGTCGTGCTCGTGCTGCAGCTGAAAACATTATTCCTAACACAACAGGTGCTGCTAAAGCTATCGGTTTAGTTATTCCAGAATTAAACGGTAAATTAGACGGAGCTGCACAACGTGTTCCTGTAGCAACTGGTTCATTAACTGAATTAGTAACTGTATTAGAAAAACCAGTTACAGCTGAAGAAGTGAACGCAGCAATGAAAGCAGCAGCTAACGAATCATACGGATATAACGAAGACGAAATCGTTTCTTCTGATATCGTAGGTATTACTTATGGTTCATTATTCGATGCAACTCAAACAAAAGTTATGACTGTTGGCGACAAACAATTAGTTAAAACTGTTGCTTGGTATGACAATGAAATGTCATATACTGCACAATTAGTTCGTACTTTAGAATACTTCGCTAAAGCTTAATTTATCAAATAGCGTTTCAAAAGCGTCTATCCAAAAGTGCGGGGAGGCAAAGACGCTTCCCTGCACTTTTTATATATAAAAAACTCTTTAGGAGGAGAAAAGTATGGCAAAAAAAACAGTTGAAGATTTACAAGTTCAAGGCAAAACAGTATTAGTGCGTGTGGATTTTAACGTTCCAATGAAAGATGGCGTTATTACCGACGACAATCGTATTGTTGCGGCTTTAGATACCATCAAATATTTAATCAACAACCAAGCTAAAGTTGTTTTATTCTCTCACTTAGGTAAAGTGAAAACAGAAGAGGATAAAGCTGGTAAATCATTAAAACCAGCTGCTGACCGTTTAGCTGAATTATTAGAACAAGAGGTTAAATTCTCACCAGTTACTCGTGGTGCAGAATTAGAAGAAGCTGTTAAATCTTTAAAAGAAGGCGAAGTATTAGTTGTTGAAAATACTCGTTTTGAAGATATCGATGGCAAAAAAGAATCTGGTAATGATGCTGAATTAGGTAAATATTGGGCTTCATTAGGTGACTTATTCGTCAATGATGCTTTCGGTACAGCTCACCGTGCCCATGCTTCTAACGTAGGCATTGCTTCTCATTTAGAATCTGCTGCAGGTTATTTAATGGAGAAAGAAGTAAAATTCTTAGGTGAAGCAGTGGATAACCCTGTTCGACCATTCGTGGCTATTTTAGGTGGAGCGAAAGTTTCGGATAAAATTAAAGTAATTGAAAACTTATTAGACAAAGCTGATAAAGTTATTATCGGTGGCGGTATGGCTTATACATTCTTAAAAGCTCAAGGTAAAGAAGTTGGTAATTCATTATTAGAATTAGACCGCGTTGAGTTAGCTAAAGAATTATTAGCTAAAGCGGGTGATAAAATTGCTTTACCGGTAGATGTCGTTGTAGCGGATGACTTCTCAAATGATGCGAATACTCAAGTAGTATCTATCGACGACATTCCTGCTGATTGGGAAGGTTTAGACTGTGGACCTAAATCAGTAGAGTTTTACACTGAGATCTTAAAAGATGCGAAAACAGTGGTGTGGAATGGCCCAATGGGTGTATTCGAAATGCCTAATTTTGCTAAAGGGACTATTGGTGTTTGTGAAGCTATTGCTAACTTAGAAGATGCCACAACAATCGTTGGTGGAGGAGACTCTGCGGCAGCAGTTTTACAATTAGGATATGAAGATAAATTCTCACATATCTCTACCGGTGGTGGTGCGTCATTAACTTACTTAGAAGGCGCAGTTTTACCAGGTGTTGAAGCAATTAACGACAAGTAATTAAAAAAGCTCAATGCCAGGGTGGGGGAATGACTCTACCCTGTCATTAGTTAAGAAATATAAAAGGAGAAGATAGAATGTCACGTAAACCAATTATCGCTGGTAACTGGAAAATGAATAAAACGGCCGCTGAAGCCCGTGAATTTGTGGATGCTGTCAAAAACAATGTTCCATCAAATGATTTAGTTGATACAGTTATCGGTTCACCTGCATTATTCCTTGAAGGAATGACAAAAGGGGTTAAAGATACAGAAGTTAAAGTAGCAGCTCAAAACTGTTACTTTGAAGATGAAGGTGCATTTACTGGGGAAATTAGTCCTAAAGCTTTAGGTGCCTTAGGAGTAGAATATGTCATTATTGGTCACTCTGAACGTCGTGAATACTTCCACGAAAAAGATGAAGACATTAATAAGAAAGCACATGCTATTTTCCGTAACGGCATGACACCAATCATCTGCTGTGGTGAAACTTTAGAAACTTATGAAGCTGGTAAAGCAGAAGAGTTTGTTGGTGCTCAAATTAAAGCAGCCTTAAAAGACTTAACGGCAGAACAAGTAGCTTCATTAGTTATTGCCTATGAGCCAATCTGGGCAATCGGTACTGGTAAATCAGCAACTCAAGATGATGCTCAAAAAATGTGTAAAGCTGTTCGTGACGTGGTAGCAGCTGACTTCGGTCAAGATATTGCAGATAAAGTTCGCGTACAATATGGTGGTTCAGTTAAACCTGAAAACATTAAAGACTACATGGCTTGTCCGGATGTTGACGGTGCATTAGTAGGTGGCGCTTCTTTACAACCAGATTCTTTCTTAGCATTATTGGAGGCAGTAAAATAATGAGTAAATCTCCCGTAGCGATTATCATCTTAGACGGATTTGGATGGAGAGCTGATAGCAACGGTAATGCAGTTGCTTTAGCTAAAAAACCAAATTTTGATCGATATTATGATGAATTTCCACATTCAACAATGAAAGCTTCAGGATTAGATGTTGGTCTTCCTGATGGTCAAATGGGTAACTCTGAAGTTGGTCACACCAATATTGGTGCTGGACGTATTGTTTATCAAAGTTTAACCCGTATCGATAAAGCCATTGCTGATGGTGAATTCGCAACGAATGAGGCTTTGAATCATGCTTTCCAACAAGTATTAGATAATCAATCAGCTTTACATTTATTTGGTCTATTATCCGATGGTGGTGTTCACAGTCATTTAAACCATTTATTAGCCTTAGTCGATACAGCAAAAGCAAAAGGAATCGAAAAAGTTTACATCCATGCCTTTATGGATGGACGTGACGTGGATCCAAAAGCTGGACCAGGCTATGTTAAAACTTTAGAAGATCACTTAGCTGCAACTGGTGTAGGTAAAATTGCTACTGTATCTGGTCGTTATTATGCAATGGACCGTGATAAACGATGGGAACGTGTGAAATTAGCTTATGATGCTATTTTCCATAGCGAAGGACCAACATTTGACTCAGCACAAGCTGTTTTAGAACATAACTATGCTGAAGGCATAACAGATGAGTTCATCGTTCCAGCTGTGATTACAGAGAATGGTCATCCAATTGCTAAAGTTGAAGACAATGATTCCATCATCTTCTTTAACTTCCGTCCTGACCGTGCGATTCAATTATCCAATGCGATTACCGATAAAGAATGGGATAACTTTGATCGTGGAGTACAAGCAAAAAATGTTAAATTAACAACCATGACGCTTTATAATCCTAGTATTGATGCAGAAGTGGCATTCCCACCAATTCCAATGACAAATGTCATCGGTGAAGTATTATCAAATGCTGGATTAAAACAATTACGTATCGCTGAAACGGAAAAATATCCACATGTTACATTCTTTATGAATGGTGGACGTAATGAGGAATTCCCAGGCGAAAACCGTATTTTAATCCCCTCACCAAAAGTAGCTACTTATGACTTAAAACCTGAAATGTCAGCCTACGAAGTGGGTGATGCTTTATATAATAGCATTATGAATGATGAAAATGATGCGATTATCTTAAACTTCGCCAACCCAGATATGGTTGGACACTCCGGTATGTTAGAACCAACTATCAAAGCAATCGAAGCAGTTGACGAAAACTTAGGTAAAGTGGTTGATGCTATTTTAGAAAAAGGTGGCTATGCGATTATTTTTGCTGACCACGGAAACTCAGAGACTATGATAACACCTGAAGGAACGCCACATACTGCTCATACGACTGTTCCAGTTCCAGTGATTGTCACTAAACATGGAATTGAATTAAGAGAAGATGGACGTTTAGCAGACGTAGCGCCAACAATGTTAGATTTATTAGGGCTTGAAAAACCAGCAGAAATGACTGGTGAATCATTAATTAAAAAATAATGAAAAACCTCGAAATGCTTTGCATTTCACCCGATTTATAATTACAATAGAGATAGGTATTTTATACGATCTCAGTGTAAAAATTTATACCAAATTAAAGGAGAAATAAAAAATGCCATTTATTACAGATGTTTATGCACGCGAAGTTTTAGATTCACGTGGTAACCCAACAATCGAAGTTGAAGTTTATACAGAAAGCGGTGCTTTTGGTCGCGGTATGGTACCTTCAGGTGCTTCTACTGGTGAACACGAAGCGGTTGAATTACGTGACGGAGACAAAGAACGTTACTTAGGTAAAGGTGTTTCTAAAGCAGTTGATAATGTTAACAATATTATCGCTGAAGCCTTATTAGGATACGATGTTTTACAACAACAAGCAATCGATAAATTAATGATCGAATTAGACGGTACTCCTAACAAAGGTAAATTAGGTGCTAACGCAATCTTAGGTGTTTCTATCGCGGTTGCACGTGCAGCTGCAGATTACTTAAATATTCCTTTATACCAATATTTAGGTGGATTCAATACTAAAGTTTTACCTACACCAATGATGAACATTGTTAACGGTGGATCTCACTCTGATGCTCCAATCGCTTTCCAAGAGTTCATGATTTTACCTGTTGGTGCTCCTACTTTTAAAGAAGCTTTACGTTGGGGTACTGAAGTATTCCACGCATTAAAAGCAATCTTACATGACCGTGGTTTAGTAACTGCTGTAGGTGACGAAGGTGGATTTGCTCCTTCATTCGAAGGAACTGAAGATGGTGTTGAAACTATCTTAGAAGCTATTAAAAAAGCTGGTTTAGAACCAGGTAAAGATGTATTCTTAGGATTTGACTGTGCTTCTTCAGAATTCTATGAAAACGGTGTTTACGACTACACTAAATTCGAAGGTGAAAATGGTGTAAAACGTACAGCTGAAGAACAAGTTGATTACTTAGAAGAATTAGTAAACAAATACCCAATCATCTCTATCGAAGACGGTATGGATGAAAACGACTGGGAAGGTTGGAAATTATTAACTGAACGTATCGGTGATAAAGTTCAATTAGTAGGTGACGACTTATTCGTAACAAACACTGAAATCTTAGAACGTGGTATCGAAAACGGCGTTGGTAACTCAATCTTAATCAAAGTTAACCAAATTGGTACATTAACTGAAACATTCGATGCAATCGAAATGGCTAAAGAAGCAGGTTACACAGCAGTTGTATCACACCGTTCAGGTGAAACAGAAGATTCAACAATCGCTGACATCGCTGTTGCAACTAACGCTGGCCAAATCAAAACAGGTTCATTAAGCCGTACTGACCGTATCGCTAAATACAATCAATTATTACGTATTGAAGATGAATTAGGCGAAGTTGCTAAATACAACGGCTTAAAATCATTCTACAACTTAGACTTAAAAAAATAATTAGTTAATTGCTAATTAATGTGGCGCTCCCTCTTTGAGGGGGCGTTTTTGTGCTTACATGGATAAAAGTTGGAAGGGTGCTATTTATCAATTATAGGTTGCAAGCATGAAAGTAAGCGTCCTATATCAGAGTATCTTGAT
>NZ_KV805699.1:0-14093 GCF_001811625.1 Globicatella sp. HMSC072A10
ACCAACACTAAAAATTATAGATCCAAAATAAGTAATAAAAAGGACTATTTCATTTAGCGAAATAGTCTTTTTTTGTTCTATTAGTGCAACATAGCGCTTGAAGTTAGTGCGAAATAAAACCAAAATTTACACCTATACCTAATCACCAGGGAAATTTCTTCTATTCACAACCAAAAGCACACAGCCAACAAAATACAGTCAACCTTATATCTTCAATATCACAAACAAAAAAAGTGAATTCACAATAGTCACTAAACGTACCTATAACGATTCACTCTATCTTTTATTATCTTTTCATTTTAAACATATTGACGTTTTTCACCGTTCATATAAGCAGCATCAATTAAGCCGCCACCTAAACATTCTTCGCTACGATAAAAGACAACTGCTTGGCCTGGTGTTACTGCACGCACTGGTTCATCAAAAATAACTTTCGCTTTAGAGCCTGATTCATCCAATTGCACTTTCACGTTAATATCTTTTTGACGATAACGGAATTTAGCTGTACATTCAAATTCTTTTTCCGTCCAATTATCAGTTGTAAAATGAACTTCACTTGCTTCTAAATATTCAGAATATAAATTATCATGATGGTAACCTTGACCTACGTATAAGGTTTGCGTTGTTTGGTCTTTACCAATAACAAACCATGGTTCATTAGAAGTACCGGCTGTGCCACCAATTCCAAGACCTTGACGTTGCCCAATGGTATAATACATTAATCCCATATGTTCACCCATTACTCGACCATCTAATGTCATCATTTTTCCGGGTTTGTTTGGTAAATAATTCGCTAAAAACTCATTAAAATCACGTTCACCGATAAAGCAAACACCCGTTGAATCTTTCTTTTTAGCTGTCGCTAAACCAGCTTCTTCGGCTATTTTACGTACTTGTGGCTTTTCTAAATGACCTAATGGGAACATCGCTTTTTTCAATTGTGCTTGTGATAATTGACTTAAAAAATAAGTTTGGTCTTTATTCGCATCTTTACCACGCAATAAATGAACCACACCATTTTCATCTGTTTCCACTTGCGCATAATGCCCCATCGCGATATAATCCGCACCTAATCCCATCGCATAATCTAAAAATGCTTTAAATTTAATTTCTTTATTACACATGACATCAGGATTTGGCGTACGACCATTACGGTATTCTTGTAAGAAATATTCAAAAACGCGATCCCAATATTCTTTTTCAAAGTTGACTGAATAATAAGGAATGCCAATTTGTTCAGCAACTTTTGCGACATCTTCATAATCTTCCGTTGCGGTACAATAGCCCTCATCATCTGTATCGTCCCAGTTTTTCATAAATAAACCGACGACATCATATCCTTGTTGTTTTAATAATAGTGCGGCCACCGATGAATCGACGCCACCACTCATGCCTATTACGACGCGTGTATTTTTGTTATCAGTCAACACATGACCTCCTATTTATATTGTTATTTGTGTTCAATCATTACATTTCGATCGACAAAACCATCAAAAATAAAGTTAATTTTTTCTTCTAACATCGCATTATTATCTAATTTTGAGACATCAACAGCAGTTAATTCATTACTCGTAACAGTCGAGATTTTTAATGTTTTCAAATCATTTTTTACTGTCACTTTTAATACTAAACCTCTACGATGTTCTGTATCTAAAGGTCGTTTATATTGAAAATTACCACCTTTAGTCTCCATGAAACCATTATCTCTTAAGGTATAAGGTTTACATTCTGGGCTCATGCTAAATGTACGATTGAATCCTTTTAATGTTGCGGTTGTTGTGAATGCCATAGTTGTTTGGTCCTTTCTTTTAAATTAATTAATTGTTGGATAAAAGTATCAATTTCTTCTTTGGTGTTTTGTTTACCAAATGATAATCGAATACTTTGGTGATGACGCTTGTCATCATTTGGATAATAAGCTGATAAAACATGACTTACTTCTAGACTTCCTGCTGAACAAGCACTTCCAGCTGAGATAGCGATATTAGCTAGATCAGTTTGGACTAACAGCTGACTTGCATCAATATTGGGAAAGTATAAATTAACAATATAGGGTACTTGATGAGCGCCATTACGTTCAAATTCAATGCCCTTTTGCTTGAGTTGAGCCATTAAATAATTCGCTAATTCACTAGCGGTGTCCAAATTAGCTTGGTTTGCTAATTCAAAAGCCTTCGTCAACCCTAAAATATAAGGAAGATTTTCTGTTCCAGAACGTAACCCGGCTTCTTGTCCACCCCCATGCAATAAAGGCTGAAGCGTCATTTTTTCATCCCATGGTTGATAAGCTAAAAAGCCAATACCTTTGGGTGCACCTAATTTATGACCAGAGGCCGAATAAGAAGTGGCATTTAACGCCTCGAGATCTACTTTACCATGACCAAATGCTTGAACGGCATCAACATGGAACCATTTCACATGGTCTTTCGCAATTTTTCCAAGTTCATCAATCGGTAAACACGCACCTAATTCATTGTTAACCAACATGGCTACCCAACCCATTGTTTGTGGAGTGGTTGCGGCAATAAATTGTTCAACAGAATAATTTAAATCATGAGGTTTTAAATAAGTGATGTCGAAACCTTGAGTCTCTAAATACTTTAACACTTCTAACACTGATGGATGTTCAATTGCCGTAGCGACAATATGATGACCATAACCTAGTGCTTTTGCTTTCATTGCTTGTGACAGAATGGCCCAATTATTCGCTTCAGTCGCCCCACTGGTAAAATATAAATCTGCTTTTGGTAAATTAATCAGCTCTTTTATCTGTTGGCGTGCTTGATTAATTAAATGTTTATTTTTCTTTCCCGCTTGATAAACACTTGATGGATTATAATAATTTTCCAACAAAGCTTCATGGATAACTTTTGCTACTTCTGGATCAACGGGTGTCGTTGCGGCATTATCTAAATATATCACGACACATTCCTCCTTATCACATTGTCTATTATACTACATTCCAATTTGTTTGTGTATGGATAATTAAAGGACCCTTATCATTGAATCAATCATTTGATAAATAACATCCTAACAAACTTTAAAATACATATTCAAACCCTTTTGTCATTCAAATGAATATCATAATGTATTCACAACTTCAGTATCATAACATATAATAAAGATGTAACCAAGACTTTTGCTTTAATTTAGTAAATATTTTAAAATAGAGTTATTAATTTATAAAAAACAAAGGAGGATTAGCATGTCTCAACCATTAGCTTTCCGAATGAGACCTCGAAAAATTGAAGAAGTGATTGGTCAGCAACACTTAGTGGGACCAGGTAAAATTATTGATCGCATGGTTCGTGCTCAAAGACTCACTTCCATGATTTTATATGGTCCTCCAGGCACAGGAAAAACCAGTATCGCCAGTGCCATTGCCGGTAGTACGCAACATGCCTTCCGCGTCCTTAATGCCGCCACTGACAGCAAAAAGGATATCGAAGTCGTCGTTGAAGAAGCAAAGATGTCAGGCACCGTCATTTTATTACTGGATGAGATACATCGCTTAAATAAAGTTAAGCAAGATTATCTACTCCCCCATCTTGAAAGTGGACGAGTGATTTTAATTGGTGCCACTACTGAAAATCCTTATATATCCATTAACCCCGCTATCCGTAGTCGCGTACAAATATTCGAAGTCAAACCACTAACGAGTGACGAAATTGTTGAAGGCTTAACCAATGCGCTTTACGATTCAGAACGGGGCTTAGGTCACTATCAAGTTGAAATGGATGACAGCACCTTACGTCATTTTGCACATGTCACCAATGGCGATATTCGTAGCGCCCTCAATTCTCTTGAATTAGCTGTTTTATCGACAGAAGCGAATGAAGACGGTAAAGTAATCATCACTCAAGATATTGCTGAAGAATGCTTGCAACGCAAACGTTTAGCTCATGATAAAGACGGCGATGCTCATTATGATACCATCTCAGCATTACAAAAATCCATTCGTGGAAGTGATGTGGATGCTGCCCTCTATTATTTAGCGATTTTACTGGAAGCTGGCGAGTTAATTATTGCTTGTCGTCGCTTATTGGTCATTGCTTATGAAGATATTGGCTTAGGTAACCCACAAGCAACTGAAAGAACAGTGGCCGCTGTTGAAGCCGCAGAAAAATTAGGCTTACCAGAAGCACGTATTCCATTAGCCTTTGCGACTGTAGAACTTGCCTTAAGTCCAAAATCCAATACCACAATGGTGGCATTAGACAGTGCGCTCGCTGATATTCGCAGTGGTAATATTGGCCCCATTCCTGATCACTTGAGAGATGCTCATTATAGCGGAGCAGCTAAATTGGGTCGTGGTGTTGAATATAAATATCCTCATAGCTATCCTGGCCATTGGGTCTTACAACAATATTTACCAGATAATGTTAAAAGTAAACAATACTTCAAACCAGATCCAACTGGTAAATATGAAGAAGCCCTTGCTAATGTCTATAAAAAAATAAAAAGTCAATCATAATTTCAAGTGGGAGTGGACCAGAAGTAGAAATTGAATAAATTTTCCTTCGTCTGTCCACCCCCGCACAGTTGAGTAGGCCTTAAGCAAGTCGAAAGACGCAGTTTGAGGCCACTCAACCCCTGCGCTGTTAATAAACGAACAATAATTTTGACTAAATTTATCAAGTTTATGTCCAGCCTCTGCCCAATTGTGAAAAATAATATAGTAACGCTTTTGATCTGAAAATGCTTTTAAATTAGGTTGAATTATAATATCTAATTGCCCCATTTTAAAGCAATAAAACATTAAAGCACCTCACAAAAAGCAATTTTTTTTTGCGATAAAGCTTGATATAACGCGATTGATTGCGGTTTAATAATGATATTTTTGCAAAACGCTTTATTTATAAAACATTTAGTGCTATAATATAGTCATAGATGAGATATCTGAAGTGTACGTTGTTTACACATCGTGCGAACCGAACACTTTATTATTATATAGGGATTCTACTGAAGGTCTGGAATGACAACCCTTTTACACTTGGAAGTCAGGAAGGATTTTCTTGAAGCCCACCTGCAGTTACTTGCGGGTTCATTACATGTGTACGCCTTGACGGCATATTCGGATATTCTTATTAGCTGGCGCGAGCCAGCTTTTTTTATAAATGAAATTAAAGGAGTACTATATGATATTAACGGTTTTATATTTTGCTTTTCCCCTCTTAATGTTGATTATCGCTGGTTATTTGGTCTATTTTCGCCATGAACTAAAAGTTTGGTTAAACCTTGAAGATACTAAAATTATTAAAGCTCTCATTTCAGCCTTTTTCTCAATGGGATTAGTCGGTTTATTTTTAACGACCTTAAAATATGAAACTCTCTTTATCATTTGGATGATTTTGGCTATCTTATTAACGGGAGTACTCACCTTCATCTTCGTAAAATTAATGAAATAAAAGAACTCAATACTTTTTGATGTGAGTCGACTGAATTTTCTCTGTACGTTCACCTCATTTGAAAAAAATCTCCCTTGCTATCATTTATTACAGTGGTAAACAAGGGAGATTAAATTATATTGTGCTCTTTTAGGTTGGATTTGACTATTGTACTGGTTAAATTAGCTACGTAAGCCAATACCACGATCCACTAAATAATATGCTAATGAATACAGTACCGCGATAAAAATGATTAAAATGGTAACCGACATCGCTATCGGTACATCGCCTATCCCTAAGAAACCATAACGGAAACCTGAAATCATATAAACGATTGGATTGATTTTCGAAACGGCTTGCCAAAACGGCGGTAACATTGAAATGGCGTAGAACACTCCACCTAAATAAGTTAAGGGTTGTAGTACAAACGTTGGCACAATCGAGACATCATCAAAACTTCTAGCAAACACACCATTAATTAAACCTGCTAAAGAAAATAAAATGGCGGTCATTAAAATGGTCATCACTACAACTAGCCAAGAATGAACATGCAGTGGTACAAAGAATAATGACACCATGGTCACTAATGAAGCAACAATTAAACTCCGTCCAACCCCTCCTAATACAAATCCCCAAATGATAACATGAGTGGGTACAGGGGCTACTAATAATTCTTCAATATTTTTTTGTAATTTTTGAGAAAAGAATGATGAGGAAACATTGGCATAAGAACTAGTAATAGATGACATCATTATCAATCCTGGAACAATAAACTCCATATAACTGAAGCCTCCCATTTCACCAATACGTCCACCAATCATTTTTCCAAAGATTATAAAATAAAGCGAAGTGGTAATGACAGGTGGAACTAATGTTTGTACCCAAATTCGCAAATAACGATTGGTTTCTTTCATCACTAAACTTTTTAATGCTGTAAAATATAAACTAAACATGTTGATCCTCCGTCTGAAGTTTCTCTTCGGTAATTTTCAGGAATAACTCTTCCAAACGATTCGATTTATTTCGCATCGACAGTACCTTAATGCCTTGTTTTGTTAATTGAGTAAAAATATCATTAACCCCTTGATTGCGCTCAACTTCGACTTCCAAGGTTTGGTCACCATCAAATTGATATGCATAGCCTGCTAACTGAGGTTGTTGTTGCGATATATCTAGATCAAAGATAAACGTTTCATGCTGTAATTTTGATAATAATGCTTTCATACTGGTATTCTCAATTAGTTGGCCCGCTTGGATGATGCCAATATTACGACATAACATCTCGGCTTCTTCAAGATAATGAGTCGTTAAGATAATGGTGGTGCCATTAGCATTTAACTCTTGTAAGAAATGCCACATCCCTCTTCTTAACTCAATATCAACCCCGGCGGTCGGTTCATCTAAAATCAATAGTTTGGGTTCATGCATCAAGGCTCTAGCAATCATTAAACGACGCTTCATCCCTCCTGATAACATGCGCGCTTTTTCATCACGCTTTTCCCATAAATCTGCTTGTTTCAAATATTTTTCACTGCGCTTATAGGCTTCTTTACGAGGCACGCCATAATAACCTGCTTGATTGACCACAATTTGTTGGACAGTCTCAAATGGATTAAAATTGAACTCTTGTGGTACCAAGCCAATTTGTTGCTTCGCTTTTTCTAACTGAGTATCAATATCATATCCAAAAACCTTTACCGTCCCAGAAGTTTTATTGACTAGCGAAGTAATAATACCGATAGTCGTCGACTTGCCAGCACCATTAGGCCCTAATAACGCATAAAAATCACCCTCAGAGACCTTTAAATCAATCCCCTTGAGTGCTTGTACTCCTGTATCATAAACCTTCTTTAAATCCGATATTTCCAATGCATAAGTCATATATAAGAAATCTCCTTTTATTCATCTGATACTATTCTAACATCTATTTGAACATAGGTAAAATGGAATGGTTATTATAAATATAGGATTGTTTTAAAGGTGTTGGTGGACAGATTTTTCTCAGTAAACCCAACCATTTGACAAAGAGCCATCAATATTAGACGTTGGCTCTCAAATTCCATGCTATTTTCCCTATCAAACAAAAAAAGATCGGACCCTAGAGCCCAATCTTTTAATTAATTTATTTATCTTCTTTGTCAGATAAACCTTCTTTAATTCCTTCTACAGTATCTTTTACATCTTCAATGCCTTCTTTAACAGCACCTTTAACTTTTTCAGCAACGCCTTCAGATTGTAATTTTTCATTATCGGTAACTTTTCCGACAGTTTCTTTTACTGATCCAGATACTTTATCTAATTTCGCTTCATTTTTTTCTTTTGACATATTCATTTCCTCCTTGTTTTATAGCATACTTCTACTATACTACCTTATGATGAATATGTGAAATAATATGCTCAGAGATGAAAGTTTAAACACTTTAATTGATGACTGCGTTACAATTTACTAAGACAAAAATTAGTATCTTAACGTATCGGTTTACTATAATGATTTTCGTTAAAAGAGCTAGTTATAAATAAAGAGACTGGATAGACCGTCCTTCTACCCCACACTACCTTCCATTTCATAACTGATCAATCGGTTTAATTCAACAGCGTATTCCATCGGTAATTCTTTGGTGAACGGTTCAACAAATCCCATGATAATCATTTCAGTAGCAGCTGCTTCTGATAAACCGCGACTCATTAAATAGAATAATTGTTCTTCTGATATGCGCGATACTTTGGCTTCGTGTTCTAAAGCCACTTGGCCATTATGAATTTCGTTAAATGGAATGGTATCTGATTTTGATTTTTCATCCATAATAATCGTATCACATTCAATATGCGACATAGATCCTTGTGAATTTTTACCAAAATATACTTGTCCACGATAATTGACACTACCACCATCTTTCGCAATCGATTTAGAAACGATTGAGCTCGACGTATTCGGTGCATTATGATAGATTTTGGCACCGGCATCTTGAATTTGATTCGCTCCAGCAAAGGCAATAGACATGACGGTACCACGAGACCCTTGACCTTGTAAGTATACACTTGGATATTTCATGGTCACTTGTGCACCAAGGTTACCGTCAACCCACTCCATTGTCGCGCCTTCATGGGCAACCGAACGTTTGGTTACCAAATTATAAACATTATGAGACCAGTTTTGAATGGTGGTATAACGGCAATAGGCATCCTTTTTGACAATAATTTCCACCACTGCACCATGTAAAGAAGCGGTTGAGTAAGTCGGTGCGGTACAACCTTCAACATAGTGAATGCTGGCACCTTCATCGACAATAATCAAAGTCCGTTCAAATTGTCCGGTTCCTTCATTATTAATTCTAAAATATGTTTGTAATGGAATATCACATTTTACGCCTTTAGGAACATAAATAAATGTTCCACCACTCCAGACGGCTCCATTTAATCCCGCTATAAAATTATCAGTGGGCGGTACTACCGTTCCAAAATGTTCTTTAAAAATTTCTGGATATTCCTTTAAAGCTGTATCCGTATCAGTAAATAAAATACCTAGTTTATCAAACTCGGCTTTTAAATTATGATAAACAGCTTCTGATTCGTATTGCACGGCCGCTCCTGCTAAATAGGCACGTTCAGCTTCAGGTATACCAAGTCGTTCAAAGGTATTTTTGATTTCTTCAGGGACATCATCCCAGCTTCTCGCTGGTTTATTAGTGGCTTTTTGATAATAAGTAATATCATCAAAGTCCAAGCCAGATAAATCAGGTCCCCAATTAACTTTTTTAGCATTATAATAGGCATCTAAAGCTTTTAAGCGATAGTCTAACATCCATTGGGGTTCATTTTTTTCTTTGGAAATGGTGCGTACCACTTGTTCATTTAAACCTTTTCCAGTTGAGAAAATGATTTCTGCATTGTCTTTAAAACCATAAGCATAGTCATCCACGACTGGCACTTCATGTTCTCTTACTACTTCAGTCATCTAAATCACTCTCTTTCTGTGGGTCGACTGCCCCTGCTGCAGCTTTCCAAGCTAATACCGCACATTTATAACGTGCAGGAAATTGTTTAACTCCTTCAAGGAAATAAGCATCTTTTAAGGCAATCTCCCATTGTTCATCAATGGTTTCTCCTTTTACCAATTGATTAAAAACGTCAATTAACTTTAAGGCTTTATCAATAGTAAGTCCTTTAATAGCCTCGGTCATCATACTCGCACTGGCCATACTAATCGAACATCCATGTCCAGTATAAGCCACTTCTTCAATCACCTGATCCTTCACTACCATTTGCACCATAATCGCGTCACCACAGGTTGGATTTAATAATTCCATGTGATGGGTTGCATCGTCTAAAGCATAATGGTGATGAGGATGTTGTGCATGATCTAAAATCACTTCTCGATATAAATGAGATAAATTAGATAGGCCCATTAAAAAACTCCTTTACCTTTTTCGTTACTTCAATAAAATGGTTTACTTCTGCTTCCGTATTATAAACGGCTAAGCTGGCTCTTAGCGTCGCATGAACACCTAAATAGCGCATCAAAGGTTGCGCACAATGATGGCCAGCTCTAACAGCAATCCCTTCCATATCATAACCGGTCGCCGCATCATGCGGATGAACTCCTTCAATATTAAAACTAAAAATACCATTTTGACCTTGGTGATAGACGGTCACGCCATCGATTTCAGACATCCCCTGTGTTAACCGTTGAGTTAGCTGTTGGACATGAGTTTGTAAAGGTTTCATGCCAATGTCGTTTAACCAATCAATCGCTGCACCTAATCCAATGACTTCCGCAATCGGTGGTGTTCCTCCTTCAAATTTCCAAGGTGCTTCTTTATAATTACTTGTTTCATCCCCGACATAATGAATCATTTCTCCACCATAAAAGAATGGCTGACATGTTTCATGATGACGACGATTGAGATAGCAAATTCCAATACCTGTTGGTCCATATAGTTTATGACCACTAAAACAATAAGCGTCGACACCTAAGACTTCAATGTCTAGACTTTGATGAGCGACAGCTTGGGCACCATCCACTACCACGATGATATTATGTTGATGTGCCCACTCAGTCAATTGTCGAATAGGTTGTTCAACGCCTAACACATTGGAAACATGTTGGATTACCAAAGCTTTAACGGATTTTAACGCTTCTACTTGATGCAATTGAGCCAAATCAACAGTAAAATCCTCGGTTAAAGGCAACATTTTTAATTTGGCGCCTGTTCTTTGGCAAACCGCTTGCCAAGGTACAAAATTTGAATGATGCTCTAAGGTCGTGGTTAAAATAATATCGCCGGCTGTCATTAATGGTTCCACCAAACTACGAGCTAAAAAATTAAGACTCGCCGTTGTCCCACTTGTATAAATAATTTCATTCGTTTCTTTAGCTCCGATAAATTGAGCAACTTTCGTTCGAATCGCTTCATACTGAGTGGTCGCTCTTTCAGCTAAGGTGTGAACACCTCGATGAATATTGGCATTGTCCGCTTGATAATAGCGCATCATTGCCTCCAATACGGCCTGCGGCTTCTGGGTAGTGGCTGCATTATCAAAGTAAATCAACGGTTCATCATTTACCGTTTGATTTAAAAGCAGGAATTGTTGACGTATTGGATTAATCATTTAAATCATCTGCCTTAATACTCATTAATTTATGATCAATGACTTCCATTAATTCATCACGTACTTTTTGTGAAGGCATACTTAAAATAACCGGTCCTAAAAATCCACGTATGACTAAATATTCTGCTGTTTCTTTTGTTAAACCACGACTCATTAAGTAATGCAATTGTTGTTCATCGACTTGTCCAATACTTGCGGCATGGCCTGCGGTCACTTCAAACTCTTCAATTAATAAAATGGGGTTGGCATCTCCGCGTGCTTTATCTGATAACATTAAAACGCGACTCTCTTGCTGCGCATCAGCATGTTTGGCGCCATTTTCAATTAAACCAATGCCATTAAAGGTTAAGGTCGAACGGTCTAGGATGACGCCATGTTGGAAAATATTCCCAATCGTATGGTGACCACGATTAACAACTTTTGAATCAATGGCTTGAACTTGCTTATCAGAAGAAATACCGACAATCGCAACTTGTGACTCAGATCCATTGCCATCTAAATAAGTATCCAAATCTAAAATAACATTACTATCATTCATTTCTCCAATCGCCCAATCGATATGAGCATCACGTTCAGTCCTTGCATAGCGTTTAATATAAGCATGGGTATTTTGTGGTAAGGTATCGATAGCCATATATTTTAAACGAGCTCCTGCTCTGACTATCGCTTCAACAATGATAGTTGTACTAAAGGTTGCTTCACCTTCAGCTTGGACACGCTCTAAGTAATCAACTGAACTGTTCTCATCGACAACAATTAAGACTCGTTTATTAAAGGCTTGTTGATAACGTGCATCGGCCATTAAAATGCTTTCGATTGGTAATGCAATTTCAACATTTTTGGGCACATATACAAACAATCCACCATTGAGATGTGCCGTGTTATAAGCAACCACTTTATCCGTATGATGTTCAACGACGGTACCGAAATATTGTGCGACTAAATCAGGATGCTCGACCATCGCCTCAAATAAATCCATTAGGATAACGCCTTGTTCTTTTAAGTCTATTGGTAAGCTCTCCATAATGGTACTATTGCCTGCCTGAACAATTTTGGCACCTTCTGCTTCAGCCAATTCTAACGCTGCGGCTGTTCCATAAGTTAAGGGATCCATCATTGCTTCAACATCGGCAATTTTAGTGTTAAATAATGGCCAACGATGAAATTTAGTGCGCTCAATTATTGGCAGTGCTAATGATGCCCACTTTTCACCTGCTTCATCACGTAATTTGGTAAACCATTCTGGTAATTCATAAGCATAAGGTAATAATTCATATTGTGAGTGTAATTCATTTAATGACATTAAATTCACTCCTATTCTTTCTCTTCTAACGTTAGACCTAATTCTTCACTAATCCCTTTATAACCTTCTGCTTCTAAGCGTTGTGCTAATTCAGGTCCTCCGGTCATGACAACTTTTCCGTCCATCATAATATGAACGACATCTGGTTCAATATAATTTAATAAACGTTGATAGTGAGTAATGATTAAGGAACCAAATTGCTCACCACGCATTGCATTAACACCTTTAGAAACAACTTTTAAAGCATCAATATCTAATCCAGAGTCAATCTCATCTAAAATCGCAAATTTTGGCTCAATCATTAAGCATTGTAAAATTTCATTACGTTTCTTTTCTCCACCAGAAAATCCTTCATTCAAATAGCGCCCTGCCATTTCTTCAGGCATATCTAATAAGGCCATTTTTTCGTCTAGTTTTTTAATAAAGGTCCGCACGTCCATCTTATCATCTTCAGCTCGGCGTGAGTTGATCGCTGCTCGCATAAATTCAGCATTGGTCACTCCAGGAATTTCACTTGGATATTGAACTGCTAAAAATAGACCGGCACGCGCTCTTTCATCAACTTCCATCTCTAATACATTCTCGCCATCAAGCAAAATTTCACCTTGAGTAACTTCAAATGCAGGATTACCCATAATTGCGGCTGCTAAGGTTGATTTTCCGGTACCATTTGGCCCCATTACTGCATGAATTTCACCGGTATTAAGTGTTAAATTCACACCTTTTAATATTTCTTTGTCTTCTATTCTGACATGTAAATCTTTAATTTCTAAAACAGACATGTGAACGCCTCCTTAAATTCATAAATATATTGTAACTAAATTTTATTGGTCTTTCAATCTTTTCCCAAATTCAACTATCGTTATCAATTCATGGCACATTTGTGATATGAACAATAAGAAAATTACAAAACATTGATACTTGGTCTATCAAGTATTACAGCGCATTGATATTTCGTCTATCATGATAGGAATGATAGGTTAAATTGCTTACTTTAGAACACCATCGTGCAGTTACTTGTTTCTAACGATGATTTTTAGTCTAATTTAATTGCTGAATCCTTTTCACTCATTGCTGTATATAACAACTTACTTCTGGTTAAGGCTTTTTCTAATTTAAATGCTTACTTGCTTCACGATAGGATAATGCAGATAACTGATGTTGATAGTCAGCTAAAAATTGACGTACACACTGGGGATTGGTTTTAGCATACTCTCTGAGACTCCAACCAATCGCTTTATTAATAAAGAATTCATCACTTCCTAAATTATTTAAAATGATTGCGACTAACAATTCCGTATTTGTTTTATCTTTACGTCCAATTTGATGATCGATGGCTAAACGTCTAAGCCAAATATCCTCATTCTTTGACCAAACAAGTATTAAATGATCGACCCGATTATCCGTTAGCCCAATATTACCGATTAAACGATCTAAACGGTCAATGGTATCCCACCATTGATGTTGTTTAGCCAAGTGATATAAGTTAGAAATATCATCATATGCTAAGCATTTGGCCATTGCTTGTAAATAATCCAATGCGACATAATGTAGCTCACGAAATTGACTATCATAACAATCGTTCACAAATTGCCAATCGATTGTTTGAGTTGCTTTTTCATTTTGAATAAATTCTTTAATAAGCGCTTTTCTTGCAGGTGTCTTGACGCCCAAAAATTCAAATTGATTGCGCATATATTGTTTCATTGATAAAGCGTTTTGTGGGTCCGAGGCGTTTTGAATCAAGGTTAAAATATGTGTGTATTGTAAGCGTCCTATATCAGAGTATCTTG
>NZ_KV805700.1:0-397 GCF_001811625.1 Globicatella sp. HMSC072A10
CGCAGATTGAGGCCACTCAACCACTGCGCTTTGAAATAAATAGATATGTCTGAGCAGAATTAAAAAAAGTTTTTGCCCAACCTCTTTTTTCTAGTCCCTTTTGCTTACGATAAAGTGTTAAATTTAAGTGAAAAAGATATTATTACAAAGAAAAAGCTGACGAATGGACGTCAGCTGAAAAGATAGATATGTTGTTATTTTAATTTTTGATTGTCAAATTAAGCTAGAATTTTTACCTAACACATAATACGTTTGCTTTTTGTTTAATTGATAATTAAAATGCTTGTTCGAAAGTTCAAGTATAAATTATCCACTAACTTTAAGGTTTCCACAAAGTCAGATTTGTGGCAAGTGTAGTGAGTCAAATTGATGCATTAAATCGTTAGAGCTTTACTTG
>NZ_KV805701.1:0-348 GCF_001811625.1 Globicatella sp. HMSC072A10
CCAAGTTCTTCTAAAGGCATATTAGCCAGGTCATCTAGAGAATAGTCTTCGGTCATGAGTGAGATGACGGTAGCACTGAGGGCAGTCGTGGAATGCCCATCTTCCTTAAGATTCATCGAAAGCGTATTACACTTATAGTAAAGATTTTCTAGGAAGTGTTGCTTGACTGTGGTTAGTTGCTTGATTAATTGATAGCGAGACCGTGTAAGGTGCTGTAAGGCGATGTATTGGTCTTCCTTTAAGAAAGAGAGATTAAACCTTTGGATTCGCAAGTAATCAGCAATATAGAAAGCATCTAAAGCATCGTTTTTATTTTCGGAGAAAACTTCACGATATTTCTTGATTTTG
>NZ_KV805702.1:0-709 GCF_001811625.1 Globicatella sp. HMSC072A10
TAGCGATAGCTTGGTGATAATAAATATAGAAAAAAGAGTAGGCATAAGAAGTGAAAATCAGTTGATTTTCAACTTCTGGCCTACTCTTTTTTTTAGGAATCAAGACGGTCAAAATGATAACCTGCTCGTTGCCCGTATTTGATAAAGTCATCTAGTATTTCGATGTTAGTGGTACTATTGGGGTTGAGTTGAATGATGGCTCCATTACTTAATTGTTCACCTAAAATCTTCAGTCTTTTTTGAGATGAGGGTTCATTTGGTGGGCTCCAGGCCATATGGGAAAGACTCCAAAACACCGTATAATAACCCATTTTTTGATGGATAGCGAGTGATTGTTCGGTAAATACTCCAAATGCTGGGCGAATATAGGGGTCTAGGGGACGTTTCGTTAAAGACTCGTAGTCGCTAGTGATTTGTTGAATGAGCGTTTGATAGTTTTCGATGGAAGATTCGTTAATGATCCGCGTATTCGGTGAGAAACGAGACAAAATGGCTCCCACCAGGTGACCGTCTTCACTAACCTTTTTAACTTGCTCAGGATAATTTTTTAGAAAATAATTGGTAATGAAGAAATTCAATTTAATACCTCGTGTGTCGCTAAATCAAGGATTTGAGTCAAGTTTGGTTCGGTATCTTCGTTAAGTTCAAAAGTTAAATAAATCGAATCATGGTCATGACTTGACCAAAGGCCATTATATTTTTGTAGTAA
>NZ_KV805703.1:0-2594 GCF_001811625.1 Globicatella sp. HMSC072A10
GAGGAAAACCAACAATAATTTGACACTATCAGGTTCAATTAAAAATTTGTCTAATCACTAAGATAATGTTAAAATAAGTTGATGAACTTTAGGAGGGTGTTAGATGTCTCAGAGTAGAGAAGACTATGTGAAATTCATCTATGAAAATGGAACTTCACAATTGGTATCAAATAAAATGATTGCTAAAGGGCTGCAAGTATCTGCACCTTCCGTTTCGGAAATGATTGTCAAACTAGCAGCTGAAGGGTTGTTAGAGTATCAGCCTTATCAGGGTGCAGAGTTAACGCCAAAAGGAATTGAAATGGCTAGAAACTTAATTAGAAAACATGAAATTTGGGAGTATTTCTTAGAAAAAGAATTGGGTTATACCAAAGAAGAGGTTCATGATTTAGCAGAAGTTTTAGAGCATTCAACGCCTAATGAGTTGGCCGATCGTTTAGCAAAATATATTCAATATCCTGAATAGAGGTGATTGAACTGTCACTAGAAGCAATGGTTAGAATGAATATGTTATTTAGTTATTATCAAACCTTATTAACTAAAAAACAACAACAAATGTTGGCACTTTATTATGAAGAAGATTATTCATTAGGTGAAATCGCCGAACATTATAAAATCAGTCGACAAGCGGTGCATGATACGATTAAACGTAGTGAAAAAGCGTTAGAACAATACGAAGCCAACCTTGAACTATTGAAAAAACGTAACCAACGTGAAGTATTATTGGATGAATTATTATTAAATCTTGATAATAAAGAACAAGCAACTAACATTATCCACCAATTAAAAGAATATGATGAATAAGTAAAGAGGAGATTTAAATATGGCATTTGAAGGGTTATCGGAACGCCTCCAATCGGCTATTAGCCAAGTAGGTGCAGGAGGGACAATTACTGAAGCAGACTTAAAACAAATGATGCGTGAGATTCGTCTTGCGTTATTAGAAGCGGACGTTAACTTCCAAGTAGTTAAGACATTCGTCAGAAAAGTCAATGAGCGTGCATTAGGTTCGGATGTATTAGCTTCATTATCACCAGCACAACAAGTATTGAAAATCGTTGATGAAGAATTAACGGCCTTAATGGGTGGTGAAATAGAAGAGTTAAATCTTCAATCAGCGCCGCCAACAATCATTATGATGGCAGGTTTACAAGGGGCAGGTAAAACAACCACGGTTGGTAAATTAGCGAAATATGTAACAGAAAAAGGTAAAAAACGTCCATTATTAGTAGCTGCTGACGTTTATCGTCCGGCAGCGATTGACCAATTAAAAACGATTGGGAATCAATTAGGATTTGATGTTTTCAGTTACGGTACAGAAGCGAATCCGGTAGATATTGCACGTGATGCAGTGGCTCAAGCGCGTATACAAGGTAATGAAGTCGTTATTATCGATACGGCTGGTCGTTTACATGTTAATGAAGAATTGATGAATGAGTTACGCAATATTAAAGCAGCGGTTCAACCTCATGAAATCTTATTAACGGTTGATGCGATGACCGGACAAGATGCCGTTAACGTCGCCCAATCCTTTAATGAAGCCTTGGATATTACCGGGGTTGTTATCACTAAGTTAGATGGGGATACCCGTGGTGGGGCGGCCTTATCTATCCGCTCCATTACGAATAAACCAATTAAATTCACCGGACAAGGAGAGCAATTAGATGCTTTAGAACCATTCTATCCAGATCGTATGTCTAGCCGTATTTTAGGTATGGGTGACATGATGACCTTGATCGAAAAAGCCCAAAGAGATTTCGATGAAGCGAAAGCTCAAGAAATGGCTGAAAAGATGAAGGATGCAACCTTTGACTTTAATGACTTCCTAGAACAAATGAATCAAGTTAATAAGATGGGGCCAATCAAAGACATCTTAAAAATGATTCCAGGCGTGAGTCAAATTCCTGGTTTAAATGATGTAAATATCGATGAAAAAGATATGGGACGTGTTAAAGCCATTATTTATTCGATGACACCTGAAGAAAGAGCCAATCCTGATATTATTTCTCAAAGTCGCCGTAAACGGATTGCAGCTGGTTGTGGTCAAACATTAATGGATGTAAACCGCATGATTAAACAATTCAACCAAACACGTGATATGATGAGTCAATTATCCAATGGTAAAATGGGTGGCATGAAGAAAATGATGAATCAAATGCAACAAATGCAAGGCGGTATGCCAGGTATGGGTGGATTACCAGGCATGGGCGGAATGCCACAAATGAGTGACCGCGACTTCATGACACCAGAACAAATTAAAGCAGCTAATGAAGAGAAAAAATTACGACGTTTATTGAAAAAGAAAAAACGCCGTTAGTTAATGGATGAACCGTCTTATATAGATAAAATGAACTTCGGTAAGTTTTAAGTTTAACACCGAAATGTTAATGGAAGAACTGTCTTAGATAGACAAAATGAACATCAGACCGTTTTAGATAACTCGTTTCGTAAGAGGCGGGTTATTTTTATTTGGGTGATACGTGTAATCAAGTAACAATACTGTCACTGTGGAATAGCTAATTCTATTACAGTAAATTGTCTTGTCATGAACGGCATCAAATACTTTGTAAGCGTCCTATAACAGAGTATCTATC
>NZ_KV805704.1:0-14434 GCF_001811625.1 Globicatella sp. HMSC072A10
CTATAAATCCACACCAAAAAGTATAGAGCCAATTATACTTTCGCTTTCTTATACCATTATTTTTTATCGATTTCGTAAGTGCTTTTAAATATATTTAGAAAAACTATTGACAAGCGCAAAAGAAATCGTTATCATGTAATTGAAAGTTTAAGTTTAACGTTAAACCTAAATCGAAAAGTACTTAATTTTTATTAAGTACTAAATTTTATACCAAAAGGTTTAACGTTAAACCTAACAATTTGAAAGGGATGTGACAAAGTGAAAATCACTATTAAAGATATAGCGAAATTAGCGAATGTGAGCGTGACAACCGTTTCAAATGTCATGAATAACCGCACGAATAAAGTGTCTCAAGAGACAATTGATAAAATTAATAACATTATTAAAGAATATAATTATACTCCGAATATGAACGCAAAAGCATTAGTCAATTCATCTTCTAAATTAATCGGCTTGTTATTTTACACTGATCAAGAAATTTATAATTTTAACGACCCATTTGCTGGACAGTTGTTAGAAGGAATTGAAACTATTAGTCGTAAAGAGAATTATTTTGTTTTAATTCAAACCATTAACTCGGTCGACGATATTGGTGTCATTAGAAATAATTGGCAGTTCAGTGGTTTTATAGGAGTGGGGTTTAATCAGCAAACCATGATCGAGGCTATGAAAATTATTCAAGAACCTATTACCTTTATTGATACCTATTATGATGAAACTGAACTAAGAGAATTAAAAGATAAAGAGCATCTCTATTTTGTACGTTCAGATGATAAAAAAATAGCACATGATTTAGTCAGTCATTTGGTTTCAAGAGGACACCATGATATTGCATTCTTGACCTATCGTGTTAATTTAAACGAATATGGTGTTATTCAGGAACGTTTAGCAGGTTATCAAGAAGGCTTAGTTTCACATGGTTTAGCGTTTAATTCTAAGCATGTCTTTTATAATGATCAATTAGATAAAGTGATTGAACATATCGATCAATATTCCGCGATTATTGTAACAGCTGATTTACTAGCGATTCAGCTAATTTCTCAATTAAAAGAACAGGGCTATTCTTTACCGGATGATTGTTCGGTCATTAGTTTTGATAATATTCAGTTTTCAGAACTGATCTCACCTAAGTTAACAACGATGAATCTTTTCCAAAATTTAAAAGGCGAGATCGCCCTTGGTCAGATTATGGTGCCAATTAAAGGTACACCAAAAGAGAATATGCAACAGACCATTATTATGGATGGCGAATTAGAAGTAAGAGAAAGTGTTAAACAAATGTAGGAGGTTGAAAATGCAATTTATTGGCGAAAAGTATCGTATTTCATTACTGAGTAATGAAGTTGTACGTTTAGAATATTCAGAAATGGGAACGTTTGTTGATTCAAAAACCCAAAGTGTGATTAATCGTGAAATCGAACAGATAGATAAGATTGAATATAATGTTGTTGAAACTGAGGAGATTTTGGAAATTTACTCTCCTAAATTCCATCTTTATTACCAAAAAGAACAACCATTCTCTAAGAAAAGTTTATATATCGATTTTAATTTCGCTTTCTTACCCCATGGTAATCGTTGGTATTATGGTGATGGATTTATTAATTTAAAAGGGACAACGCGTACTTTAGACGAAGTAGATGGTGCGATACCTTTGGCAGACGGCGTGATGAGTTTTAAAGGATTTACCATTTTAGATGATTCCAACTCTCAATTTATAAATGAAGAAGGGGATATTGTTCGTAAGGATTTTGACTCGATTGATCTTTATGCGTTGGCATTTGGGCATGATTATAATCAAGGTCTGCAAACCTACTTTAAATTAACAGGTTTCTCACCAAAACTACCACGTTATGCATTAGGAAACTGGTGGAGTCGTTATTGGAAGTATACTGAAGAATCTTACAAAGAATTGGTCGAGACTTTTAAAGCGAAGAATATTCCATTATCTGTGGCAGTCATTGACATGGATTGGCATTTGACACAAATTCCGGAACGCTTTGGCAGTTCTTGGACAGGCTATACTTGGAATAAAGACTACTTCCCAGATCCCGAACGATTCTTAAAGTGGCTTCATGATGAAGGACTAGCTATTTCCATTAATCTTCATCCGGCTGATGGGATACGTGCTTATGAAGATTGTTATCCGGCTGTTGCTAAAAGATTAAATTTAAATACCGAGATTGAAGAACCTGCTATTTTTGATTTTACAGATGAGGCGTTTAGAGAGGCATACTTTAAAGATGTGATGCATCCATTAGAAGATCAAGGGATTGATTTCTTCTGGATTGATTGGCAACAAGGAACTGAAATTAATGGACTAGATCCGTTGTTACTGTTGAATCATTATCATTTTAAAGATATGGAAGAACGTGGAAAGGAACCCTTAATTCTATCACGTTATGCCGGACCAGGTAGCCATCGTTACCCAATAGGATTTTCAGGCGATTCATTTATTACTTGGGATTCCTTACAGTTTCAACCGTATATGACTTCAACCGCAACTAATATTGGGTATACTTGGTGGAGTCATGACATTGGTGGACATATGAATGGTTACCGTGATGATGAATTGATGGTGCGTTGGGTGCAGTATGGTGTGTTTAGTCCCATTAATCGTCTTCATAGTTCAAGTAGTCTATTTACAGGTAAAGAACCTTGGAGTTATCCGTTAATGGAAGAGATGATTATTGCGGATTATTTAAGAAAACGTCATGAACTATTACCTTATCTCTATACATTTAACGTATTAACTGCTGAAGAAGGCATTCCTTTAATTCGCCCATTGTATTATGAGGAATCTGATAATCTTGAAGTTTATAAATACGACAATGAATACTATTTTGGTACAGAATTGTTAGTGTTACCTATTACTTCGAAATTATTACCAGATGTTAAAATGAGTAAGGAAAAAATCTATTTCCCTGAAGGTGAATGGTACGATGTTCATACGAACTTAAGATATAAAGGTGGCGCATCACTCGATATTTATCGTGGTTTATCTGAAATGCCAGTGTTTGCGAAAGCGGGCGCTATTCTTCCATTGGATTTAGAACCCGTTGAGAATATGCGACATGATTTACCAACAGATATCACTTGGAAAATTTATCCAGGACCAAACAATCAATTTGAACTCATTGAAGAAGTAGACCATCATCGTGCTGTTACAACCGTTGTGGTAGAAGATGGCGTTTTAAGTTTAACGATTGATGATCCAGAAAACATTTTACCAGAAGGGCGTCAACATCATTTAGTATTCTCAGCGACAGAAGCATTTGAAGTTGAAGGGTATCCAGCGATAGCAGATGAACAATTGAATACGGTGACAATTTCAATGACGGATTCAGCAAAAATTGAACTGTTGGGATTTGAGAAAATTGAGAAGCAAGATATTGAGCAACGTCTATTTGAAATCTTGAACCAAGCCCAAGTAAAGTATTGGGATAAAGAAAAATTATGGTTTAAATTCCATGGGAATAAATCAGACTTACAATACTTATCAATTATTCAATCCATCGATTCAGAAGATCTAAAAGCAGCCGTATTTGAATTAATTTATATTTTAAATTCATAAAGGAGAGAACATTATGGGCGAAAGTTTGTTTCAAAAGAAATTAAAAGCTAGTTTACCATTATACTTATTAGCATTACCATCGATAATTCTCTTATTTATCTTTGCTTATATACCTATGGGTGGGATAGTCTTAGCGTTTAAAGACTATCTCCCTGCCTTGGGTGTATTTGATAGTCAGTGGGTAGGATTTAAACATTTTAAGCAATTTTTTAATTCTTATCAATTCCCAATTACTATAAAGAATACGTTAAAAATTTCTTTATATAGTATTTTGGTAGGGTTTCCACTGCCGATTATGTTAGCACTGATGGTTAATCAGATGCGTAATGGACGATTTAAAAAGGTGTTTCAAGTTGTAACTTATTTACCTCACTTTATTTCGACTATGGTTATGTGTGGGATGATTATTATGTTTCTATCCCCATCTAGTGGTCTGTTAGCTAATATTTTAGAAAAATTTAGTATTAAGTTACCTAATCTTCTTTCAAGCCCTAATCGTTTTGCAGATATTTATGTTTGGTCAGATGTTTGGCAACATGTGGGATGGGACAGCATTATTTATCTTGCTGCTCTTACAGGAATTGATCCAACGTATTATGAAGCTGCAACGATGGATGGTGCGGGGAAATTTAAGAAGATTTTACATATTGATATCCCATTATTATTACCTACTGCAATGATAATGTTAATTTTACGTATGGGAGGATTGTTAAATATCGGTTTCGAGAAAGCGTTTTTACTACAGAACACTATGAACTTAGCTGGTAGTGAAATTATCTCTACTTACGTCTATAAAATTGGGATGCAGAGTATGCAGTATAGTTTATCGACCGCTATTGGATTATTTAATACTGTAATTAATTTGATTCTATTGATTGGCGCGAATTGGTTCTCTAAGAAGACCACTGATTCAGGTTTATTCTAGGAGGTTTGACATGAAAGTTATTAAAGTGAAGAAAAAGAAAAAAACCTCAGAACGTGTCTTTGATTTTTTTGTTTATGCTTTTGCAATTGGTTTAATGTTATTAATTGTTTATCCACTTTGGTTCGTGATTATTGCTTCGTTCAGTGATCCGGCAGATGTAGCGAATGGTAATGTTTGGTTTTGGCCAAAAGTTTGGAAGTTGGACGGTTACGAAAAATTATTTGAACAAAGACTTATTTGGCGAAGTTATTTAAACACAATTTTTTATACTTTTGCTGGAACTTTGTTTGCTTTATTTGTTAATATTCCAGCGGGCTTTGTATTAACAAGAAAGGAGATGTTAGGTCATAAATATTTAGTTTGGTTTTATATTATACCAATGTTTTTTGGTGGAGGATTGATTCCAACATATTTAGTGGTCAATAAGTTAGGGTTAGTTGATACAATTTGGGTCATGATTGTACCGTTCTCAGTCTCAACTTTTAATATTATCGTGGTAAGAACATTCTTCCAAAATAATATTCCAGATGGTTTATGGGAAGCAGCTCAAATAGATGGTAGTGGTGTTATTCGCTACTTCTTCCAAATGGTGTTGCCTTTATCTAAAGCTGTTTTAGCAGTTATTGGATTATGGACAGCCGTTGGAATCTGGAACTCATGGTTTAATGCTTTAATATATTTACGTAATGAAGATTTACAACCTTTACAATTGATTCTACGTAGAATGTTAATCAATAATCAGGTACTAATGAAGAGTACATCTGCAGGGAATTTAGCAGCTGAATTAAGAGCTTTAGCTGATATGATGAAATATGCATCCATTGTGGTTTCGACAGCACCTATTATGATGTTATATCCATTTTTACAAAAATATTTTAATCAAGGTGTTATGATTGGTGCCTTAAAAGAATAGTTGCCTAATATTTTAAAATATAATTTGACAGGAGAAATAAAAATGAAAAAAACTTTAAAAAAAATGATGATTTTAATGTCTGCAGGAATGATGGTATCAGGTTTAAGTGATTTTACGACGGTATTTGCTCAAGATGAACAAGAATATACGATTGCAACTGTTCGTTGGTCGGATTGGGGAATGGATTTTACTAATGGATTTGTAACAGATAGTCAAAAAGATTTTGGATTAAAAGTTAACTGGGATGTTTATGTAAATGCTGATTGGGCAGATCAAAAAGCCGTATTAATGGCTTCAGGAGATATGCCGGATGCATTTTTAGGCTCCAATGCATTAGGAGATTCTGAAATCATGCAAAATGCAGCGATGTTTTTACCGCTAGAAGATTTAATTGCAGAACATATGCCTAATTTAACAGCTGCAATGGAAAAAGAACCAAAATTACGTGCAATTGCTACCGCGCCTGATGGTCATATTTATGGTTTGCCCACTAAATTACCAATGCGTCCAATTGTCGGTAATCAATTGTTTATCAATAAAACATGGTTAGATAATCTAGGATTAGAGATGCCACAAACTTACGATGAGTTTATTGATGTTTTACGTGCATTCCGTGATGAAGATGCAAATGGAAACGGAGATAAAGAGGATGAAATTCCATTTGGGGGAGGAAACTTTGATCCAATTTATACATTTATCTTACCATTTGGCGTTCGCCATGGTTATGAATATGACATGACCTTAATTGACGATAAACCTGCTTATACTCGTACTATGGAACAGTATAAGGAAGGAGTTGCTAAAATGCATGAAGCTTTTGAAGAAGGATTAATAGATCCAGAAATCTTTACTCAGGATACATCTATGGCTGAAGCAAAACGTCAAGATACCGAGGCAGCTCGTGTTGGAGTGTCTTCAGGCTGGACAGCTGATGCTTTATTTGGACAAAATTCTGATCAATACGTGGCACTACCAGCTTTAGAAGGTCCAGATGGCAATCGATACGTTGAATCTGATCCAGATCACTTAAATTATAACCGAAATGAATTTCTTATCTTAAAAGATACTGAAAATCCCGAAAAATTATTACAGTGGTTAGATACTTGGTATACAGAAGATGCTTCAATTCAAAACTTTTATGGAACTTTTGGTGTAGCAACTGAGAAAAAAGAAGATGGTACTTATGAAGTTTTACCTCCAGTTGGTGGAGAAACAGCCGATATTTCTGCTTGGGTAAACTCATTGCGAGATTTCGGTCCAAAATATATTGGGGACGATTTCAACGATAAAGTAAAGATTGACAATACACAAGGTGATGGATTGAAATTAGAATTAGATAAAGAATTGGCAGAGTTTGCATTACCAGCATTCCCACGTGTTTCATATACAGCTGATGAAATTGGTCGTTTATCTACGATGTACATCGACTTAAGTAGTTATGCCTCTCAAATGGCAACTAAGTGGGTGACCGAAGGTGGAGTTGAGGATGAATGGGAAACTTATTTACAACAATTAAATCAGATGGGATTTGAAGACTTCCAAGGGATTATGAATACAGCATTTGATCGTTACCAAGAAGCTTTAGGGGAATAAATATAAAAAAAGAGGTGAGAGAATGAAAGGTCTGTTCAAAATATTGAATGAGTTGTTTGATATGGTCATGTTAAATATCATTTTTATCCTTTCATGTCTGCCTTTGATTACTATCCCTATTTCATGGATAGCTTTGGTTTTAATGGAAATGGAAAGTGAGGGGATTTACGGCTATGTTTTCCAAGATTATATTAAATATTGGAAAAAAGTTATGAAACCGGTTATGAAGGTCATGTTTTTGGGCATAGTTGTATTATTACTTATTTTTGGAATGAATGTAGTATTCCCGCTTACTATATTAAAACAGGTTCAATTCATAGTAGGTTTAATATTATTATTGTTTATTCTTTTAATGCCATTAACCAATGGAAAGTTACAACTTGAGAATAAGGATTTATTGACCGTCTCTCTTTTTTTGATGACCAATTTTCCTTTGAAAGTAGTATTTCTACTGTTCATTAATGTTTTATGCTTATTTCTTTCAGTAACAACTTATTTAGGGTTCTATATTTCGCTTTCTATTTTTGTTTTAATTGGCTTCGTTATTTTAGCGAAATTTAATGCCAAACTCCTAACAAATATTCAGAATTCTATCGAAATTGAAGAGGTTAAGCCAAGCGATAGTGATAACAAGTTGTAGCAAACTACCAGAGTCGATCCCCTAGGTCGGCTCTTTTAATATCTATTTAGTGGTATTTTTTGTAATATAAAAGTGGAGTATTATGAACCAATTCGAAAGGGGTTATTTTATGACGTTAGTTCAAGCGAGTTTCTTTTCTAAAAACTTAAATAGACAGGTTTATTACAATGCGATGATTCCAAATACTCAGCAGCCATTGCGAACATTATATCTTCTTCATGGTTGGAGTGGGAGTCATGATGATTGGATTAAGCGTACGCGAGTGCTGGAGTTAGCTGAAAAATATCATATCGCGATAATTTTTCCCAATGGTGAAAATAGTTTTTATGTTGACTTTAGTGAAGCAGAATCATACGGTAAGATGGTAGCCGAAGACTTAGTTGCTGAAACGAGGCAATTATTTAATTTATCGGATAAGCGAGAAGATACTTGGATAGCTGGTTTATCGATGGGAGGTTATGGGGCTTTACGATTAGGATTTTTATACGGGCATATCTTTAGTAAAATTACGGGTATGTCGAGTCGTATTATTGCGAGAGGGATGGACGATCTTGATTATCAAGATTATCAACAACTGCCACCAACGCTCAAAAATATTTTCATTCGTAAAACACCTAGTGAAATTGAACAAGAGCTGGATTTAACTGTCTTAGCAAAGTGTGTTAAACAATGGCCTAAAATAGAACTATATTGCGGCAGAGAAGATGATTTTTATCAATATAACAAAAACTTTTACCACTGGTTAAAGCAAAAAAGTATAACAGTTAACTTTTATGAAACAGAAGGCGATCATAATTGGGATTATTGGAATCAAGTGATTGAGCCGGTAATTCAACAATTAGTAGCTGAATAATCGATAAAGTAAGCTGTCCAGAAGTATCATGATGTGAGAGGTTAGTTATTGATACACTATAGATGTTGGTTATCCGTGTCTGTGAAGTTATATTTTTAGCAAACGATAGGTTATTTTAAGCGAGAGTCACACTGCGGACTAAGGCGAAATAAATAACAGTGGTTACTGGTTAATCTCTTGTGTTATTTGTATCAATGATGTGCTGATTCTGTTATCGAACGCTTTAAAATTTATGAATATTAGTTTAATCATAATCCCTATAAATAAGTTAGTGAAACGTTTTATTTTAGGAAGTACTTCACAAACAATGCTGTTTTAATTAATAGTAAAATCTGTTATATTTTTAGTTTGTGTTTTAGTTATAAATGGGCTATAATGACAAATGAGTTAGCTAATTCAAAATAAAGAAATAGGGTGATTAATTGATTCAATTAGAGGGTGTTACGAAACGTTTTAATGCGAACCACACGACTCTTACAGCGGTGTCTGATTTAAATTTAACGATTAATCAATCCGAAATTTTTGGTTTAATCGGGCAAAGTGGTGCAGGTAAATCAACTGTGCTTCGATTTATTAATGGATTATTACAACCGGATGAAGGGCAAGTGATGGTCGATGGTAATCGGATTAATCAGCTATCAGAGGCCTCACTGCGTAAGGTGCGTAAAGATATCGCCATGGTTTTTCAACAATTCAATTTACTGGATAATTTAACAGTAGAAGAAAACATTTTGTTACCGTTAAAACTTCACACATTTGACAACCCTTTAACCATTGATCAAGTGTTGGAAGCGGTGGGATTGAATGATAAAAGACATCATTATCCAAGTCAATTGTCAGGTGGGCAAAAGCAACGGGTAGGGATTGCTAGAGCCTTAATCATTAATCCTAAAATAATATTACTTGATGAACCTACCAGTGCGTTGGATGAAATGACGTCTCAGGAAATTGTTCGTATTTTAAAAGATATTAATCAACAATATGCCATTACGATGGTCTTAGTAACGCATCAATTATCCATCATGAAGTCGATTTGTCAACGTATTGGTATCATGGAAAAGGGACGATTGATAGAAATTATTGAAAATCAACCGAACAATGAACTTTCACCTCATTCCAACTATTCACAATATGTTAAAGAGGTGTTAGCAGATGGATGAATTTTTAACGAGAATGACCAAATATTTACCAAAACTAGTTGAATCCTTGTTTGAAACGGGAACGATGATGCTGTTAGCTTGTGCTGCCGCCATCGTCTTAGGCTTACCTTTGGGGATTTATCTTTATTTAACTGCCAAACGTAAACCGCTTGAAAATCAATTAATCAATAATATATTAAACGCTTTTGTTAATATTGTCCGTTCGTTTCCATTTCTGTTACTAGTTGTCGCTTTACAACCTATTGTTAGGAAAGTATATGGACGCGCAACAGGCGATCCCATTGCCGCTTCGTTTCCATTAATGTTAATTGCAGTTGCCTTATATGCCCGTTTTGTTGAGCAATCTTTATTGGAGTTAGGTCCGGAGATTATTGAGACAGCTCGGTCAATGGGGGCAACGACATTTCAATTAGTAAGATATTTTTTAATACCGGAAACCAAGAGTTCTCTAGTGATTGGATTTACGACAGCTTTTGTAAGTTTTCTTTCGTATTCAACCATTATGGGAGTGGTTGGTGGTGGTGGTATTGGAGATTTTGCGATTCGTTATGGCTATCAACGCTATGAGACCGACATCATGTATATTGCGATTGTAGTCATGATTTTATTAGTGCAAATAATTCAATGGGTTGGTTTTAAATTAGCCAAACATTTTGATAAGCGTATAAATTAAGAGGGGGATAAAAAATGAAAAAACAGTTCAAATTATTTTTAGCAACAATGGGTGCGTTAAGTTTATTTAATTTACCAGCGGTAAATGCTGAGGATGAAGTGGTTATTAAAGTTGCTTCTCACTTACCACCGATGACTGATATTGTCGAAATTGCAGGGGAAGTTATTGAAGCACCTTACAAAATTGAATTAGTCGAAGTGTCAGACAATATCCAATACAATGAAGCATTATTCCATGATGAAGTGGATGCTAACTTTGCGCAACATGCCCCTTTTATGGAAATGTATAATGAGGCTAATGATGCAGATTTAGTAGCGGTACAAACCATTTATAATCCAGTTGTAGGTTTTTATGCGCCTGAGTACCAATCAATTGAAGACATTGAAGATGGGGCAGAAGTAGCGATTCCTTCTGATGCAACCAATATGGCACGTGCATTATTAATTTTAGATTCTTATGACGTTATCAAACTAAAAGAAGGAACAGATCATACCGCAACGATTGATGACATTGAAGAAAATCCAAAGAATTTAACCTTTACTGAAATTGATTTATTAAACTTAACTGCAGCTTATGAAGATGGGGTAGATTTAGTTTTCAACTATCCAACATATATTGCGAAAATTGGATTAAAAACAAGTGATGCTTTAATGTTAGAAAAAGATCCAGAGAATACCTTTGCTTTACAAGTGGTTGTCCGTGAAGAAGACAAAGATTCTGATGCTACTAAAGCATTAGTTAAAGCTTTTACTTCACAAGAAGTTTATGATTTTGTTGACGAATTATCTAAAGAAGGACATTTAATTCCAGCTTTTGAAGTAGCAGAATAAGCATTGTCAGTAAAATTTTAGATACAATAACACTTGCTTATGAATGTTGAATTTATTAATATAACAGCAAATTTGCAAGTAAGCCCATTGATAGGTAACGTAAACAATTTAGCGAGAGCAAAGACGATATAGCACAAAAGACTGCTATATTGTCTTGCTCTTTTTTGTTTGGTAATTGGTTTTGGCTTTTCATAAAATATAGGATTGATGTAAGATGTTGTCAGCGAGTTTAAATCTCAAATGAAGGGAGTGGGCAAGAAGTAGAAAATTGAATGAGTTTCACTTCGTCTGCCCATTCCCACTGCGCTCTAAAGAAATAAATGGAACCAAAAAGAATTGTTAAAGTTTATGCCTAGCCGTATATCTTTACATCAGGTTTACAAATTTTTTGACATGATTTTCACGCTAATTTAAAGATATTTAAAAAATGATGTGTTAAACTAATATTATCAGATTAAATGAGGAGACAAGTTTATGAAAAAGATTAAAATCGGCTCATCATCATTAGAGGCAAGTCAATTAGCTCATGGATGTATGCGTATGGCAAGTTTATCGACACAAGAAGCGGCCGCAGTCATTAAGGCAGCTTATGAAGTTGGGATCAATTTTTTTGACCATGCTGATATTTATGGTGGTGGACAATCGGAAGAAGTATTTGCGGCAGGATTAAAAGCTGCCGGCATTAAACGTGAGGGTATTATCTTACAATCAAAAGTGGGGATTCGTAAAGGGTACTTTGACTTCTCGAAAGAACATATTTTAGAATCAGTTGAGGGTATTTTAAAACGTCTTGATACGGATTATTTGGACTTTTTATTATTACATCGTCCTGATACATTAATGGAACCATTAGAAGTAGCGGAAGCGTTTAATCATCTATATGAAAGTGGCAAGGTCCGTTATTTTGGTGTAAGTAATCAAAATCGTGCACAAATTGAATTATTACAACATTACGTCGATCAAGCGCTCGATGTGAATCAATTACAATTTGGGCCGGCACATACACCGCTGATCGATGAAGGACTCAATGTCAATATGCTAAATGAACCATCCGTTAATCATACAGGAGGCTTATTGGAGTTCTGTCGTTTGCAACAAATGACGATTCAACCGTGGTCACCATTCCAAGTGGACTTGGGGCAAGGGTTATTTATGAAACATCCAAAATATCAAAAATTAACGACCACTTTAGGAATGTATGCTGAGCAAAAAGAGGTTTCATTTGAAGCAATGGTCATGGCCTGGATTTTACGTCATCCAGCTAATATGCAACCGATTGTCGGTTCAATGAACCCTGATAGAATTACGAAGATGGCGGCCGGAACCGAAGTAGCATTATCTAGACCAGAATGGTATGATATTTATTTGAGTGCTGGCAATGAATTACCTTAGAAGAAAGTAGGATTATGAATGTCGATTAAATTAGTAGCAATTGATTTGGATCAAACATTATTGAGAGCTGATAAGACTTATGATGTCGAACGATTTGAAGCGGTAGTGGAACAATTAACCCAACAAGGCGTGATGGTTTGTATCGCCACCGGCAATTCTTATCATAAGATTGTTGAGTTTTTCTCTCCATCCGTTTTAGAAAAGCTTCATTTAGCTGGTGATAATGGCAACTTTATAATGTGTGACCATGAAGTTGAGCAAGTAATCGGCATCGAACGTCAAACATTTTTAAAGCTTTGTGATTACTTTGAAGGAAAAGAAAACTTCTTTATTTGTATTAGTACTGGCGAGATTTCTTATATGAATGTCTCAGAGGGAATCGGTTTTGAAAAAATATTGAAATATAATAATGAATATAAAATTGTTCAAGATTTTTCAGAAATTCCTGAAGATCAAGTGGCAACTAAAATTGCTATTTTTAGTCCACGTTCATTAGCTCGTAATAAAGTCATTGCGAAAGAATTAAGTGATCAATTTGCAGATTTATCAGTGGTAACAAGTGGTGATGATTGGGTTGATGCTTACCATTATGAAGGTGGTAAAGGAAGTGCAATCCAATTTTTTAAAGAACGTTATCAAATTAAACCAGAAGAAGTGATGGCTTTTGGTGATAGTTTAAACGATGAGTCGATGATGAAGGAAGTTAAATATAGCGTCGCTATGAGTAATGCGGATACGGACTTAGCCTTGCACTGTCAATATAAAATCGGCTCGAATGAAGAACAAGCGGTTATCGATATTTTGGAGCGATTAGTCAAGGAACCCGATGCTCAATTTATGGATCAATATGAAATGAATCGTTAGGTGGAAATAAATTAATGGCGAGTAAAAAAGTAAAAAAACAAAAGAATAAGGATGCCGAGGATTTTGTAAAGGTAGATGCCTATATGATACCGGCTCCGCAGGCGGAAATGTACCGTGTTTTAAGAGAGGCAGTAGCAGAAGATTTAATTGAAGAACTGTCTAAACAATATCCGGAAGTTAAACGTATGACCGATGAAGATGAAGGCGAGGCGATTGTCGCGTTTACTGAAACGTCACAAGAGGCCTTACGTATATACCTCAATCCGACGAATATTTCGGCTGCACAAAAAGCCCGTGATAAAGATCAGATGGATAAATTTATCGAAAACTATTTTAATTAGTAGGTATTTTATTTTAAATCCGTTATAATAGAGTTAATCACAATTAAAGGAGTGTTTTTATGTCATTAGAAGAATTAGCAGGAAAAGCAAAAGAATTAGTTGGACGAGTAACAGGCAACAAAAAAACTGAAGTTGAAGGTAAAGTTGAAGCAACTGGAGCTAATTTAAAAAATAAAGCCCAAGATGCGATGGATAAAGCAGAAGCGACGAAAGAAGATGTTCAAGCTAAAGCAAAAGCAACTTCTACTGACTTAAAACATGAAGCAGCAGAAGCAGTTGAATCTGTAGCGCATGCTGCAGAAGAAGTAAAGGATGTTGTTAAAGGCGCTGTAGACGGGGTCAAAAACCTTATAGACAAAAAATAATTTTAAAAAAATGAGACTGGGCAGAAATCAATGTGAATGGCCCCGTACGGTAGATACTATAAATAATAAGTCTACTTTATGGGGAGCATCTCAATGATTTCTTTCCAGTCTTTTTTTATTAAGATGAACAAAAGCTCAGGCACTTTTAACCGGCATTTTATATTTTGATAATCGCTATTCTACAACGCACAGGGGCGATTGAAATGGAGAATAATCAATTTATTTTTTGCTTGATGTTGAGAAGAACTTTAAAAGTTCAGTTTGTTTGCATCAAATTGTTTTATAGCACAGTGGTTGAGTGGTCTCAATCTGCG
>NZ_KV805704.1:14534-31497 GCF_001811625.1 Globicatella sp. HMSC072A10
TTGTTTGAGGCCTACTCAACTATGCGGGGGTGAACAGACGAAGCGAAAACTATTCAATTTTCTACTTCTAGTTCACTCCCAACTGTGCGGGGGTAGGCAAATAAATTTTTTTAAGTGGGAGAGCTATTTTTATAAATATGGATATGACTTCCTTTTATATTTCTTCCATCAGGATTATTGTGAGCGATATTAGGATCAATATCAATTCTCACTAAGTGGTGATGTGTTTCTTTAAAACGAAGATGCATACTAAACCGGTTAGCTTCTCTTTGTCCACGTTTGACTTGTAAAATGTATTCAATTTCTTCGGTATCGATAATATATTCTTTCAAGTTTACTGTACCAAATAACGTGCAGATTTGTTTGGTTGCTTCCTCAAAACTAAGAGAGTTAGCAATGTTTTTAAGACGATTAATGAATACTTTAACTAGTTCATCATTAAGATTATTCGTGTCGATTAGTCTCACCTCTATAATAAATACGCCAGCATTTCGAAAAACATTTTAAACAAGAGATTATTGGACTAAAATTTTATCAAATAATCTTTTGCGATAAATTGTCGTGAAGCAGTCAATCTATAGTATAATTTAATCAAGACAAATCGTAATAGCGTTCAGTTAGGAGGGTAAAAATGAGTAAGCAGATCATCATTGCCTCAGATTCTTTTAAAGGGAGTGCTACTTCTAAGGAAGTAGGAAGTTATATAGCAAAAGGGATTCATAGTCTATATCCAGAATACCAGACACATATATTCTCCATTGCTGATGGGGGTGAAGGAACGGTTGAAGCAGTGATGGCAGCTCTACCGGGAGAAAAAGTGACCTTGCCAGTTCGCGGACCACTAAATGAGACCGTTCAAGCCATGTATGGTTTAATTGAACAAGGACAAACAGCTATTATTGAAATGGCTCAAGCTTCCGGATTAACATTAGTTCGCGAGGACAAGCAAAATATTATGAAAGCTACGACTTTTGGTACAGGACAATTGATTTTAGATGCCATCAATCGAGGTGTTAGAAAAATATATATTGGAATCGGAGGTTCTGCTACTAATGATGGGGGGATGGGAATGGCGCAAGCTTTAGGTGTTAAGTTCCTAGATGGTAAGGATCAAGCATTAAGTGGTAATGCCCAAAACTTAAAAGCAATTGCGCAAATTGATCTAACCAAAATGAAAGTCAATCCTAAAACTATCGAGATTATAATTTTATCTGACGTCAACAATCCTTTATGTGGAGAGAATGGTGCAGCTAAAGTTTTTGGCTCTCAAAAAGGAGCTAAAGCGAATCAAATCAAAATTCTGGATGAGGGATTACAACATTATGCTGAAAAACTAAAAGAAGTCTACAATCGTGATTTTGCTTCTATCCCTGGCGCAGGCGCTGCGGGTGGATTAGGAGCGGGATTGATGGCTTTTTTAAATGCAACCTCCAAAAGTGGCATTGATGAGATTTTACAGCTGATAGAAATTGAACCAGCAATTCAAATGGCGGACCTCGTCATAACGGGTGAAGGTAGAATAGATGGCCAGTCACTTAATGGTAAAACACCGATTGGGATTGCTAGAATTGCTAAAAAGTATAGTGTACCCACGATTGCGATTGTGGGGTCACAATCTTTAGATATTGAAGCTGTTTATCAGGCGGGGATTGCAGGTGTATTTGATATTATCAATCAACCAATGACTTTAGAACAGGCGATACAACAAACCCCCAAGTTAGTAGAAGCCACTGCTAAAAATGCCATCTCAATTTATGGAGCATTAGTTGAAAACAATAATAATAGAAAATCGGTATAACTGATTTGAAAAGGAGTTTTATAAATATTAGAAGTAACAATCATTGTTTTATAAAGCTTGCAAAGATTGAGTAGCCTCATCATTATGGCGCTGAACAGAAAATAGTTTAAGTCATCTCAACCTTATGCTACGAATATCCCACTGTTTTAGTCGCCACAATCGTTATCAAAATAAAGCTAAGCTCTTTGAATTTAAAACATTTGATGCCGAGGATACACTCCTAAAATGGATACACACAATGGAACCACCTAGTTTAGCGCCAATTAGGTGGTTTTTCTCTATGGAATTTAGTTTTCATGGTATACTAAGATGTTAATGTGAGTTTGAAAGGATGAGAAGATGAAGCAAATTAAAATTATATTCTTTGATGTTGATGGTACTTTAATTGATATGAAACGAAAAAAGAGAACACCAAAGGTGGTTGAAACGCTTCGTCAATTACAAGAAAAAGGCATTAAAATAGTAATTGCGACCGGTAGATCTCCTATTCAATTACCCAAAATTGAGGGGGTTAATTTCGATGCTTATTTAACGTTTAATGGCTCTTTATGTTTCACTCCAGATGAGCCCATATTGTCGAATCCGCTCGCAAAACAAGATGTTTATCAATTGTTAGCCAATGCAAATCAGCTTCAAAAACCCATGACGATTGCAACCCAATACCGTAATGCTGCAAATGGTTTAGATACCGATTTACAAGAATATTATGGTTTTGGTGGTATAGAATTAACGGTTGATCCAGATTTTGATGACATTTTACAAAAGGAAACGATTTACCAAGTTTTAATGCCAATTAAGCAGGCACAATACGAAATGGCTTTACATAAAGTTCAAGATGCGAAAATCACTGCGTGGTGGGACCGAGCGGTCGATATTATTCCAAAGAATGGCGGCAAAGGAAGAGGTACTCAAGCGATTTTGGATTATTATGGCTTAACCAAAGAGGAAGCGATGGCTTTTGGTGATGGTAATAATGATATTGCGATGTTTGAAGCAGTCGGGCATGCAGTAGCGATGGACAATGCTTCAGATGATTTAAAGGCGGTATCTCATGCAATCTGCGGTGATGTAGCAGATGATGGAGTCTATACCTATTGTAAAGCAATCGGATTAATTGATTAATAAGGATGATGATAGATAGAGCTGATGTTGTAGTAATTCTTCAAGCTAAACGAGGGTAATAGATTGACGACACTTAATAAAGAAGTTTTGTGGTTTTATGAACAGACCTCAAGCTGTCTTTGCAACGGACTTTATCATGACAATCCGGTAAAATGTAATTAAACTCATTATAGGAGGCAGAAAAATGAAGGCTGATAAAGAGATTAAATTAGTGGCAGTAGATGTGGATGGAACATTTGTCCGTTCTGATTACACCTATGATGTCGACCGTTTTAAGGCATTACTAGAGCATATGAAGACGATTGATTGTCATTTTGTTGTCGCTAGTGGCAATCAATATTACCAGCTACGCAGCTTATTTCCAGGTTACCATGAAGAAATCAGTTTTGTTGCTGAGAATGGTGCCTTTGTAAAAGATCAAACGGAGTTAGTATTTAACGCCAACATTGAGCGAACCATTGTCCATGATATTATTGATTTTTGTGATCAATATCCAGAAATTCAATATGTTCTGTGTGGAGTAAACTCTGCCTATGTCGAAAGAGGTAAAATTAGTCAAGCTTTCTTTGATGATATGGCACTTTATTATCCACGTCTTCAATGGGTCGATGATTTAAAAGCAGTTAAAGATGAAATTTTAAAATTTGGTTTTCGGGTAAACGTTGAGGATACAGAAAAATATCTGCAATTATTTAGTGAAAAGTTAGCGGGTAAAATAGTACCTACAGGAAGTGGATATGGCTATATTGATTTAATTCTACCTGGATGTCATAAAGCTTCTGGTATTCAGCGTTTAGTAGAGCGTTGGGGATTAACAGCAGCACAATGTGTAGCCTTTGGTGATGGAGGTAATGACGTTGAAATGCTTCAATATTGTGGTCGGAGTTATGCCATGGAAAATGCGCCGGACGAAGTCAAAGAAGTTGCTAAAGCCACCTGCCCGTCGAATGAGAAACAAGGTGTCTTAACAACCTTAGAAAAACTATTTTTTGAAAATTAGAAAATTGGGTTTATGAAATTAGACGATTAAATCGTTCAGATAATATGAATATACTAAAAGATATTCTGTATCGTAAAACGGATGCTGAGAACAGGATGAGTGGCGTATGAGGATATGTTTCGCGAAATAGATGTTTAGAATTGAATAAGTGACGTCAGGCATTTTGCTTCGGAAAGTAGATGTTCAGAAACACCATAAGATAGTAGGAGAGAAAACTTGAAAAATTCTTGTTTCAACTGAGCACCCACTCCCAATCTCAAGCAATTAACATTTCTATTATAATAAACCAGAGGCTGGGCATAAACTTGATAAATTTAGTTAAGATTATTGTTCATTAATTAATAGCGCAGTGGTTGAAGTGGCCTCAAATGGCGTCTTAAGGAGGTGAGGTATCAATTTGATAAATTCAATCAAGTGATTGCTCGATATATAATAGCGCAGTGGTTGAGTGGCCTCAATCTGCGTCTTAAGGAGGTGAGGTATCAATTTGATAAATTCAATCAAGTGATTGCTCGATATTTTAAAGCACAGTGGTTGAGTGGTCTCAAATGGCGTCTTAATTAGGTAAGGTAAAAATTTGAAAAATTCAATCAACTTATTCCTCGGCAAGTAAAAGCGCAGTGGTTGAGTGGCCTCAAACTGGCGTCTTAATGTGGTTTGGGATAAAGTTGATAAATTCAATCGAGTTATTGCTCAATAATTAGAGCGCAGTGGTTGAGTGGCCTCAAACTGCGTCCCTAAACTTGTTTGAAACCTACTCAACTGTGCGGGAGTAGGCCAACGAAGCGAAAATCATTTGGTTTTCTACTTCTGGTCTACTCCCAACTTTGCGGGGGGTAGGCCGACGAAGCGAAAATTATTCAATTTTCTACTTCTTGTCCACTCCCTTTTGTTTACAAGCAAAAAATGTACATATTCATAGTTTTATATATATTTTAGCACATGAGCTAATAAAATATACCACAACATAAAACATGCGTATTTTAAAAAGTTAACTGTCCTGAGGTGAACAGACGAAGCGAAAATCAGTTCATTTTCTACTTCTGGTCTACTCCCAACTGTGCGGGGCTGACAGACAAATTGAAACTCATTTGATATGCTACTTCATAGCCAATTTTTCTATCAATCAAAGTTCCAAAATAGGGTTCTTAATGGAGAAAATAATTTTCCATCATAAAGTTAAACACCTTAAACGATGGTGGCCCCTAATGAATCTTTAAAGTGGCCTAGGGCCCATTGATGTCCTGCTTGATTGAAGCTAGCGACACCTTGTTCATGAATGACAATTTTGAAACCTTTATTATAAGCATCGACTGCTGTATGCAAGATGCAAATATCAGTACATACCCCCACTAAATGGATTTCTTCAATGTTTCTTTCGCGAAGGCGTAACTCTAAATCGGTTCCTGCAAAAGCAGAATAGCGTGTTTTATCGATATAATAGACATTTTCACGATCCTTAACGGATTGATAATAAGCTTCTAAATCGCCATATAATAAACGCCCCTCTGTGCCAGCAATATTATGGGGTGGGAATAATTGAGTTTCTGGATGATATGGATCATTTTCATAGTGTAAATCAATTGGGAAAACAACATAATCACCTTGCTCAACAAACTCTTTCGTTAAATTCAGAATATAATCATGAAGAACTTGACCAGGTTCCCCACAAGTTAATTTTCCTTCAGTAGCAACAAAATCATAGGTATAATCAATGTTTAATAAAGCTTTTTTCATTGTCGATAAACTCCTTAAAACTTTTAATTCAACTATAACTGAAAGGGGATTTATTGGCAAGGATGCCGTTTGATAATTCATATTTTTTCTTGTATTATATACCTTATTGAAAGTAATATTATTTGAACGAGAAAGAGTAGGGAAATTGAATGTTTATTGAGAAGTTGACCATCCCTCAAAGATTAACTTTGAGCTTTGCATTAGTGGTAGTTGTAGGAAGTATTTTATTATCATTACCTATAATGCATCAGCCCGGAGTACAAACGGTCTATTTAGATCATTTGTTTACCACCGTATCGATGGTCTGTGTGACGGGTTTGACGGTTTTGACTGTTGGTGATGTCTATAATACCTATGGGCAAATCATTTGTATCATTCTGATGCAAATTGGTGGTTTAGGCCTGATTACCATGTTATCAGCGAGTGCCTTGTATTTGAAGAAAAAATTGTCGTTAAAAGAACAATATACATTACAGGCGAGTTTTAGTAATGAGCATAATCTAGAGTTAAAACCATTACTAAAATCGATTTATTTATTTACTTTCTCTATAGAAGGAATAGCAGCCTTTATTTTAACTTTTATTTTTGTGCCACGTTATGGCTGGTTCAAAGGAATTTTTAACTCGGTTTTTATTGCCGTTTCAGCTTTTTGTAATGCGGGATTTGATAATTTAGGCAGTATCAGTTTACAAGGTGAAGTAACCAATGTGGTCTTAAATTTAACCATTGCGAGTTTAATTATTGCCGGAGGTATTGGCTTTATCGTATGGTTTGAAGTCATCAATATCGTTAAGGAATATTATAAATCCAGTACTAGAGTGTTTCGCATTGCTTTAAAAAAATTAAGTACGCATGCGCGCTTAGTTTTTTTATCAACGGGTATTTTACTAACATTAGGGACATTTCTAACATGGTTGACAGAAAATGGCAATCCAAATACCTTGGCTAAATATAGTTTACCCCAACAACTATTGATTAGTTTTTTTCAAACAGTATCGATGAGAACGGCTGGTTTTTCCACTTTGGATTATACGCTAACTCGTCCCATTACCAATCTGCTTTATATTATGCAAATGGTGATTGGGGGCGCACCTGGTGGGACGGCGGGTGGTTTTAAAATTACCACCGCAGCTATTTTAGTTTTATTATTTAAAGCCGAATTAAATGGTCAAAGAGAGATTCAGTTTAGACGTCGTACGATTCGTGATGAAGTGATTAAACAAACAATTGTCGTCTTAATTTTTTTCTTTACAGCCTTTATGTTAGGTTGGGCATTATTAATGACGACGCAAACACATCTAGAGCCTTTTAATCTATTGTTTGAAGTAGCCAGTGCGCTTGCAACGGTGGGAGTAACGATGAATTTAACTTCAGAGTTAGATACAATCGGTCGTATTATTATCATGAGTTTAATGTTTATTGGACGTGTCGGACCAGCAACGATTTTATTAAGCATAATGTCTAAAACGAAACGCAATATTCATTATGCCAATGCAGATATTTATATCGGATAGGAAGGGATTATCATGTTAACAAACAAGAAAATTGGATTGTTTATTACCGGTGGTATTGCGAGTTATAAGATGGCGGAACTCAGTCGTCAATTGATCAAAAAAGGTGCCGAAGTACGCGTGGTGATGAGTCAGGCTGCAACGGAGTTTATTACGCCTTTAACGATGCAAACATTAACTAAAAATCCAGTTTTACTTGATACATTTGATGAAAAAGATCCGTCGATTGTTCAACATATTCACATGGCTGATTGGTGTGATTATGTTTTGGTGGCACCAGCTACAGCCAATGTTTTAGCGAAAATGGCACATGGTTTGGCAGACGAAATTGTTTCAACCACCTTATTAGCGGTGCATTGTCCAAGACTAATCGTGCCAGCGATGAATACCAATATGTTTTATAATCCAGCCACCCAACGTAATATCAATCAATTAAAACAAGATGGTCACCAAGTGATGTTTCCAGATAAAGGATTCTTAGCAGAAGGATATGAAGGAGTCGGTCGCTTACCAGAATTAACCGCTATCGTCTCTGAATTAGAAAAATTAGTAGCTCAAAACGAATTAACTCAACTTTTAAAAGATAAGAACGTGGTAATTTCTGCTGGAGGAACGCGTGAGCGCATTGATCCGGTGCGTTATATAACGAATGATTCCAGCGGTAAGATGGGGTACGCATTGGCAGAAGCAGCTGTACATCTAGGCGCAAAGGTAACGCTCGTGTCGACCGTTCGCAATTTAACAGTGCCAACAGGTGTCGACATCCAATACGTTGAGAGTGCTCAATCATTGTTTGAAGTAATGCAACAAGCGTTAAAGGAGAATGACATTGCCATTATGACCGCTGCAGTGAGCGATTATCGGGTTAAAAATCAAGTGTCCCAAAAGATTAAAAAACAAGCCGATCAAGAGGGGTTAACCTTGGATTTAGTTGAAAACCCTGATATTTTGGCTTATTTAGGACAGCATAAGGAACCTGGACAGATTGTAGTTGGCTTTGCAGCTGAAACACATAATGTACTAGAATTCGCCAAAGGTAAATTAGAACGTAAAAAAGCGGATTGGATTGTGGCGAATGATGTCTCTAGAAAAGATGCCGGATTTAGTTCAGATCATAATCAAGTAACATTAATAGGTAAAGATGACCGTGTGGTTCCTTTAGAATATGGAACTAAAAAAGAATTAGCTTACCAAATTTGGCAAGTAATAATGGGGTAGATTAATAGATGAAAATACGATCAGCAACTTTAGCCGATATACCAGAGATGAAAGAGATATTTGAGATTGGTCGCCAAAAACAAATAGCAACGGGTAATCCTAATCAATGGCTACCAGGGTATCCGAGTATCGAACAATTGACAGCCGATATCAATAGCGGTACGTCCTATGTATGTTTCAATGACACAGAAGAAATGGTAGGGACTTTTTACCTATTAATGGGGGACGATCCGACCTATCAGGTCATCGAAGAAGGTCAATGGTTAAATGATTTATCTTATGTCACGATTCACCGAATCGTTTCAAAATATGACAAACAAGGTATCGGCCAACAATGTATCCAATGGGTCATGAACCACTATCCAAATATTAAAATTGATACCCATGAATTAAATCGACCGATGCGACAATTATTAACCAAATTAGGATTTCAATATTGTGGCATTATTTATTTACCAGATGGACGCACACGCGTCGCATATCAATATTATCAGGAAGATAGGATGACAAGATGAGTTTAGTAGTAAAAAATATGAGTAGCGGTTATCGAGGGATTCCCGTTTTAAAAAAGATTAATTTTACCATCCCTTATGGTGAAATAGTGGGTTTAATAGGACTAAATGGCGCTGGTAAGTCAACCTTACTTAAAACGATTTTAGGCTTAATCAAACCCATTGAAGGGCAAATTACAATTGGCAATCAAACGATAAATGAACATCAATCGCAATTCTCTCAACAATTAGCCTATATCCCAGAAACACCTGTTTTGTACGAAGAGTTGACCTTAAAGGAACATTTGGAAATGACGGCGTTAGGCTATGGATTACCAATCGAAACAGTCATGGAACGAGCAAAGCCGCTATTAAAATTATTCCGTTTAGAAAATCATTTAAACTGGTTTCCGATTCATTTCTCAAAAGGAATGAAACAAAAAGTGATGATTATTTGTGCAATGGTAACCGATGCGAAAGTCATGATTATTGACGAGCCATTTTTAGGTTTAGACCCATTAGCCATTAAACATTTCACCGAATTATTAAAACAAAGAGCGCAACAAGGTACCGCTATTATTTTTACGACGCATGTTTTAATGATTGCGGAACAATTATGTGATCAGTATTTAATGTTACAAGCGGGAGAAATTATCGCAAAAGGTGACCTAAAGACTATACAAGAACAATTTGGACAACCGGAGGCAACGCTTGATGAACTATATGTTCAGATGACGGAGGCCGCTCAATGAAAAATTTAACAGAATTAAGGCAAAAGAGATTACAATCATTAATCAAAGAAATGGGCAAATATGGTCGCTTGATTTTTAATGATCATTTTTCTGTCATCTTATTTGTTATCCTCGGATTTTTCATGTTTTTCTATCGTGAACAATTAGTCGCACTTCAAGGTGATCACACTACGATATTAACAACACCACTCATCTTGTTTATGGGGATAATGCTAGGGGTACTGAGTACTTATGGGCGTCCCATATGGTTGATGAAAGCAGCCGATCGCAGTTATGTCTATCCACGAGGGGCAGAATGGCGTCCTTATTGGCTCAAGGGGACATTATTAGGCTTGATAATACCTCTAGTCTTAAATGGCTTGTTAGCGAGTTTAATCTTTCCATTTGCTGCGACTGGACTCAATTGGAATCGTCAGTTTATCTATCTGTGGGTATTAATGCAATTATTAGCAGTTGTTTTATATCATATGCAAATGTTTAGTCGTATTTTTACTGAGCGCACTTTAGGTAAAAATTATCAAGCCATTTTATATGGTGGCTTGTTGGTGGTTTCTTTAGTGCTATTAGGGCAATGGGGAATTTTAGTGATGATGGCCTTATTAGCTCTCGCCATTGGCTATTATCTCTTTGTTTGTTATCAAAATCGACAAGCGTGGTTAGACTTTGATTATACTATCGAAGTAGATGCAGAAAGAACGAATGTTTTTTATAAATGGATTAGCTTCTTTGCTGATGTACCACAAACGCAAGTAGTGGTTAAAAGACGTGCTTATTTAGATAAATTAATCGATTTATTAACCGGAAAAAGCCCAAATCGAGAATATTACTTATTTTTAAGGCTATTATTTAGAAATAATACATTTAGTGGTATTTGGTTGAGATTGCTAGTTTTTATTTTTGTGATGTTATTATTAACGGAAAATATTTATTTAATCGTAGGATTGGGGTTAATTGGCTTCTATTTAACTTTAGTGCAGATTTTGCCAATGGTTCATTATTATGATGCGAATCCCTTTCAACGCATTTATCCAACGAATCAAAGCCACTTAATCGGTGCGTTACAAAAAGTCTCCGTGATTATATTGCTCATTCAATGGTTGGCTTTTAATATCGCCACTATTATTACAATTGGTTTTGGACAAACTTTTTTAATGATTAGTATTTTATGGCTAGTACTGATTATGTTAATGGTTTATTTATATATTCCATTTTGGTTGCATAAACAAGAATAGAGCCAACATTTAGGATATTGTAATCAAATTGAAATGATAAAAGCGGTATTAAACGATTTTTGTTAGTGAAAGTTGCAAAATTATTTGCTAAAATATAAGATGATACTTCGCAATCAGTGCGAAATGGAGAGGATAGAGGTGGCAATAATGCAATTATCGAGCAGTTTATTTGGCTACAATAAAACCGAAGTAGATCGTGCATTACAAGAAAAAGATGCCCAAATAGAAGCGTTAAATAAACAAATTTCAGAAATTCAAACACAATTAAATGAGTATATTGAAATGGAACAAGCTTTAAAAGATGGGATTGTAGATGCGCGAATGACTGGAAATAAAATCGTAGCGGAATCTAATGATGAGGCAGAGAAGATTTTAAAGCGTACCAATGAACAAGTGACGCAATATAAAGAGGAATTTGCACACCATAGTCATGAACTCGTCAATTCAGGGATGGGAATGCGTGAGATGATGAAGAAAATGCAAAAAGAAATGCAAGATGTGGTGGCAACTTATCAAGAGATGTTAGAAAATACAGATTTTGATACGTTATATCCAGAAGATCAAATTAGTCGATTCAGTGGACAAATTGAAGCCTATGAAAATATGGAGATTTCAACACCACGTCAACAGAAGAAAAAATTATGGGACAATACGAGTATTACTGAAGAAGAAAAGAAAGAATTAGAAAAATTAATTCATGAAGTGATTGCCAATGAAAAGCAAGAACCGGCTTCAGCTTCAGAATCAAAGTTAGTTAAATTTGCTAAGATGTAGTAAAATATGAACAGACGAGAGACTGGGCATAAACTTGATAAAGTTAGTTAAGATTATTGTTCGTTAATTAAAAGCGCAGTGGTTAAGTGGCCTCAAATTGCGTCTTAAAGTAGCTGGGAATAATCTTGAAAAATTCAGTCAAACTAGTGCTTATTCATTAAGAGCGCAGTGGTTGAGTGGTATCAACCTGCGTCTTAATGACTTGTTTGATACCTACTCAACTGTGCGGGGGGTGGACAGACGAAGTGAAAATCATCCGATTTTCTACTTCTGGTCTACTCCCTTGTCTTGTGGCGTTCTATAATGGCGCAGAAGTTGAATGGCGTAAAATGTGGTCTATTCAGAGCTTGTTTTATTGCGATTCAATAGTGCGGGGGTGGGCAGACGTAGCGAAAATCAATCGATTTTCTACTTCTTGTTCACTCCTTTGATTTTTTTAAATAATGAATTAATAAAGATAGGAGTTTCTAATGGCAATCAACTTAAAAAAAGAAGTAAATAAACGCCGAACTTTTGCGATTATTTCCCATCCGGATGCAGGGAAAACAACGATTACAGAACAATTCTTATTGTTTAGTGGGGCAATCCGTGAAGCGGGAACGGTAAAAGCAAAAGGTAAAAAATCAAACAAATTTGCAAAATCTGACTGGATGGAAATCGAAAAACAAAGAGGGATTTCGGTAACGAGTTCAGTGATGCAAGTGGATTATGATGGGTTCCAAGTGAATATTGTCGATACACCTGGGCACGAAGATTTCTCAGAAGATACGTATCGAACATTAATGGCCGTAGACGCAGCCGTGATGGTGGTGGATTCAGGTAAAGGGATTGAGCCACAAACGAAAAAATTATTTGAAGTTTGTAGCATGCGTGGCATTCCCATTTTTACATTTATGAATAAATTAGACCGTGATGGGCGCGAACCATTAGAATTAGTTGCGGAATTAGAAGAAGTTTTAGGCATTGATGCCTATCCAATGAATTGGCCAATGGGGATGGGAAAAGGTTTATTAGGTTTATATGATTTATATAATAAGCGAGTTGAATTAAAAGGTCCTGAAGAGGGTGAAGAAACGTATATCCCACTAGACGAAGAGGGCGAAGCCGTAGGGGAACATTCATTTAAAGAATCTTCCATCTATACTCAAGCACTAGAAGATGCACAATTGTTAGCGGAAGCAGGTAATGAATTTGACCGCGAATTAATCAATACAGGTAAATTAACCCCAGTCTTCTTTGGATCGGCCTTAACCGGATTTGGTGTTCAAACTTTCTTTGATGCCTTTGTTGACCTAGCACCGGCCCCATCTAAAGTGGAGACCAAAGATGAGTCGATCGTCGTCGATCCGACGGATGAACAGTTTACAGGCTTTATTTTCAAAATCCAAGCCAATATGAACCCGGCTCACCGCGATCGTATTGCTTTTATCCGCATTTGTTCCGGATCGTTTGAAAAAGGGATGAATGTCACCTTAAAGAGAACCGGTAAGGTATTGCGTTTAGCCCATACAACGCAGTTTATGGCTGATTCACGTGAAGAAACGCAAGAAGCCGTAGCAGGCGATATTATTGGTTTGTATGATACTGGTAATTTACAAATCGGCGATACGATTTTTTCAGGAAAAAGCAATGTTGAGTTTAAACCATTACCACAATTTACCCCTGAATTATTTATGAAAGTGACACCTAAAAACGTGATGAAACAAAAATCTTTTCATAAAGGAATTGAACAATTAGTTCAAGAAGGGGCGATTCAATTATATAAGACTTATCATACTGAAGAATATATTATTGGAGCTGTGGGGCAATTACAATTTGAAGTTTTCCAATACCGTTTATTACATGAGTATAATGCGGAAGTTGTAATGACCCCAATGGGGAACAAAATTGCTCGTTGGATCGACGAGAAAGATTTAAACCCGAACATGTCAAGTAGTCGTAATTTATTAACGCGTGACCGTTTCGGAAATCCAGTATTTTTATTTGAAAATCAATTCGCTGAAAATTGGTTTAAAGATAAATATCCTGATGTGACATTATTGCAGTTACTTTAATAAAAGAATCGATAAAAAAACCACTAAGTTAAACCGAATGCATCTTTGCTGGCTGATTAAGATAAGCCCTTGATGATTACTGGTAAAGCTTAGTGGTTATTATTTAATTTTTTAACTCGAATTGAATGAAGTTATCACCTTTTATCGTTTCTAATTCATCTACATTTGTGTCAGGGAGTAATTTACCTAAAACAAAGTCGATTTCTCTTTGGCGAACCGGTCTAGTTTTATTAATGATAATAATATTTTGATGTGTATTAGCGATAGTATAAATAACTGTACAAGGCCCAACAGAATAGACACGAACTGAGTGAGAGTCGGTGTTTTCTAGTTGGCGAGTTACTAAATCTGAGTGGCTATTGGTAACATCGATTAATTTCATGTAGAACCTCCTCTGCTTTTGTCTACTATTATAATCTTATTTAGCTGAAAATAACAGTAAAAAAGCTGATAAAATAAAAATAATTAATACAATAACTATAAATTACGAATGCTGGCCAATATTAAATAAAAATATGTAAAAGGGTTTTCAAAACTTGTGAAAAGTAGTACAATGGTGTTGGCGCTTCAAAATATTAGCGGCAAAGAGAGCTAAAAAGGGTTTTATTAAAGAAAATCAGCATAAATAGTTGTTAGAACCTTAAAAAAATGGTATTCTTACTATGATAGGGTTCAGTTTTGATAAATCTCAAAACGGCTCTTAATAAATTATCTTAAAGGGGTATTGTATTATGGAAAAGAAAGAATTTCATGTAGTAGCTGAAACAGGAATCCACGCTCGTCCAGCAACTTTATTAGTTCAAACTGCGAGCAAATTTTCTTCAGATTTAAACTTAGAATATAAAGGTAAATCAGTTAACCTTAAATCTATCATGGGTGTAATGTCATTAGGTGTTGGCCAAGGAGCTGACGTAGTGATTACAGCTGAAGGTGCCGATGAAGTTGAAGCAATCGCAGCAGTTGCTGAAACCATGAAAAACGAAGGTTTAGCTAACTAATATGAGAACAGTTAAATTAACTGGGATTGCAGCGAGCGATGGCATTGCTATCGCTCCTGTTTATCTTTTAACAGAACCAAACCTTTCTTTTGAAACAAAACGTGTTGAAGATGCGGATGCAGAGGTTGCTCGTTTAGATGCTGCTTATGAGCAAGCGATTGTAGAAGTTTCAAAAATTAGAGATATTGCTAAAGAATCTTTAGGTGCGGAAGAAGCGCAAGTCTTTGAAGCGCACTTAATGGTTTTACAAGATCCTGAATTTACGGATCAAGTAAAAATGAAAATTAAAGAGGAAAATGTGAATGCTGAAGCTGCGTTACATGAAGTTTCAACATTCTTTATTAACATGTTTGCTGGAATGGAAGACAATCCTTATATGCAAGAACGTGCAGCTGATATTAAAGATGTTAGCGAACGTGTCTTAGCTGCATTATTAGGCGTTAAATTACCAAGTCCTGCAACCATCGATGAGGAAGTCGTTGTGATTGCACACGACTTAACACCAAGTGATACAGCGCAATTAAACAAAGATTTTGTAAAAGCGTTCGTAACCAACATTGGTGGACGTACTTCTCACTCAGCAATTATGGCGCGTTCTTTAGAAATTCCAGCTATCGTTGGAACAAAATCAATTACTGAAACAGTAAAAGATGGCGATTTATTAATTGTTGATGCGTTAGAAGGCGTGGTATTGTTAAATCCAACAGAAGAAGAAATTAAAGAGTACCAAGCTAAAGCAGATGCTTATGCTGCCCAAAAAGCAGAATGGGAAAAATTAGTTTCAGCACCATCTGTAACTAAAGATGGTCATCATGTTGAATTAGCGGCTAACATCGGAACACCAAAAGACGTTAAAGGTGTCTTAGAAAATGGAGCCGAAGGTGTTGGTTTATACCGTACTGAATTCTTATATATGGATTCACCAGACTTCCCAACCGAAGATGATCAATACGAAGCATATAAAACAGTATTAGAGTCAATGGACGGTAAGGGTGTTGTTGTTCGTACAATGGATATTGGTGGAGATAAAGAATTACCTTATTTAACTTTACCAGAAGAAATGAACCCATTCTTAGGTTACCGTGCAATTCGTATCTCATTAGACCGCAAAGAAATGTTCAAAACACAATTACGTGCTTTATTAAGAGCGTCTGTTCATGGTGATTTACGTATTATGTTCCCAATGATTGCAACGTTACAAGAATTCCGTGCTGCTAAAGCGATTTTAGATGAAACTAAAGCTGAGTTAGTAGCAGAAGGAGTAGAAGTTTCAGATTCAATCCAAGTAGGGATTATGATCGAAATTCCAGCGGCTGCTGTTTTAGCGCACCAATTTGCTAAAGAAGTAGACTTCTTCAGTATTGGTACGAATGACTTAATTCAATATACAATGGCTGCAGACCGTATGAATGAACAAGTTTCATACTTATACCAACCATATAATCCATCAATCTTGACGTTAATTAAGCACGTTATTGAATCTTCACATAAAGAAGGTAAATGGACTGGTATGTGTGGGGAAATGGCCGGCGACCAAATCGCTGTTCCGTTATTATTAGGTATGGGCTTAGATGAATTCTCTATGAGTGCTACTAGCGTATTAAAAACTCGTAGCTTAATTAGTAAATTAAACTTAACGGATATGCAAGCACTAGCTGACAAAGCGATTAACGAATGTTCAACTGCTGAAGAAGTAGTAGAATTAGTTAATGCTGCGGTTGAAGCTGCTCAAAACAACTAATTTTTAATTAAATCACTAAGAGGTTAGGAGAAATTCACTGAATTTCATCTCGACCTCTTTTTTGCATTTTAAAGTTCGAAAAAAACGGACTTAATATAGGGATGAGTTGAGGACAGTGAATGAATGTTTTGTGTCTCTTTGCCAAATGTTGTGGGCATGAAAATTTCTCTATTCACCTATAGCTAAAAGTATAGAGGCATTTTTTAGTACGTATCGTTATCAAATTTTGCAAGAACAAAAACCATGTTGATTTAGCTGAATTATCTTTTACACTCTATTGGAGCTTATGAGTGCATAAACGAGAGGGTATAAATGCTAACATAAAAATGTACAGTTTTGACAAAATAAAGATGTACAAATAAAAGCTTCACAGACAGGAGGAGATAACGGATAATCATTCATGAGGTGATGTGAATGTATAATCCAATCCAGATAGATTTTGCGGATGATTTAAAAGCGCAGTGGTTGAGTGGCTCAACCTGCGTCTTAATGAGGTTAGGCAAAAATTGGATAAATTCAACTAAGTGTTTGCTTG
>NZ_KV805705.1:0-987 GCF_001811625.1 Globicatella sp. HMSC072A10
TACGTATTCGATTTTGTTTTGACCGGATAAAGAGGTCATTCTTTTCCTGTTCTAAGACCTGGAGAAGAATCGTAAAGGCTAGGGTTGGATTATGAAATGTTCCTTCATCTTGCACCATTTTCCGAATACTGGGTAATCGTAATTCTCTACATAACTCAATTAATCGTTCTTTCTTATCCATAGTGAATGACCTCCTTATCTGCTTGATGAAACAGATTCGCATAAGCTTTCAAATTGCTTTCCGATTGATGGGTTGTCTCATCTCTTGCCAGAGATACCTCTGTCGGCTCTGATTGCTCGCAGAGAAATAAAATTCTTTCTGTGCTAACGTATCCCCAACGAATGCCATTCAGTTCTTCGACCGCTGCCATAACACGTTCAAAGTTGTTTTTGTCCTTCATGTAGTGAAGTAATATTATGAAATCTTTCTCTTTTCCTATATAATGATGGTGGTAAAGATTTTTTATTTGTTGTGGTGCTTGTCTCAAACATTCACTTTGAGCCAAGGCACCTTTTTTTCTTTTGAATGTTTCTAAGTAATGGTAAAGATTCATTTCCCACTGATGGAGACCCCAATTACGTTTATGCGTTGCGATTATTTCTCCGTCAATAAACAACTTAACTTGATCGGCACTTAGTTTTGCGATGATATATTTTCCAATATGACCTTCTGGTGCAGAGTAATGATTTTGCTTAATGATAACCGTACTATATTTATCTACTCGACATTCCAATATTTCAGAAACATCGAAGGGAGCGATTATGGTAGGGCCAATCCTTTCTTTTTCTGTCTGCATCAATTTCAGGTGAGAAACCTTGTGTTCGTGATGCAAACGTTGATTGAGTTTCTCTAATTCATTGTTAAGATGAGTTTCAGCCTCTTCTAAACTGGAAAAGCGATAAGTTGAGGAAAACGCCTTACGACGTTTAAACTCCACACTACGTTCCGCATGTTCCTTTTCATTTCCTTTTCGTGGTTCACATAAA
>NZ_KV805706.1:0-28776 GCF_001811625.1 Globicatella sp. HMSC072A10
TTTTCTAGCTTAATTTTACTATCCAAGTATTAAAAAAGGTACTATGCTAAAGTGGAGTAAACTATTGAAATCAAAACTTTGTTAAGAGGGAGGAAACTTTATGCAAGAAAATCAAACATTTTACTATGAGACGCAAAAGATGTTACAAGCAGCGCATCGGGAACTTTCGGTAGAAGATTATCAATCGACCGTTCATACCATGTTAGAGCGACTATCTGACCGACCCGCTACTGCCTTGGAGTTAGGCTGCGGGGTGGGCTTGGCTGCTATTTCTTTGAGTGATTTGGATGTTGAAGTGACAGCTATTGACTTTGAGCCTACGGTGCACCAAATTGCGCTCGAGAATCAAGCGAAGTATGCAGCGCAAGTCAATTTTTTAAGGGAAGATTTTTATCAATTTGATGCCCAGTCGCAATTTGATTTAGTCTATTATTTAGATGGGTTTGGTATTGGCGCAGATGCGGATCAGTTGAAATTATTAAAACGGATTAAAGAATGGCTGAAACCAGACGGAAAAGCATATATTGAAGTCTATAATCCGAATCATTGGCGGAAAGCAGATGGTGTCACATTACCTTTAATTGAGGATGTCTCACATCGTTATTACTATGATGAGGCAGCGCATGAAATGATTGATATCTGGAAGAGAGAAGGCACTGATGAAGAGTACACTCAACGGTTGAAATGTTACTTACCAGAAGACTTCGAGCGGATGGCTAATGAAGCAGGATTCGAAGTCCTATCGCTATATCCAGAAGGAAGAATGGATTATCAGGCAATGCAGTACCATCCACAAGCGTCACTGTCAGATTGTCTATCATATTGCGCTGTAATCGTCCCCAATAATTAATTTGAACGTTAAAAATAAAAGGCTCCTTGTAATAGGGTGGATAGAGCCTTCTTAGAAATTGAGCTACGGTATGTAGCTTATTTTTATACTTCCTAGACAGATACAGTCTGGACCTTAAAAGATTTTGATGACGGAACTGATGATGACGAGTGCATATGTATTGGGTTTTAGGTCTTTAATCTTGTTGTTAATTCCTTCTATCGGTCCATCGCTTAACGATGGCTATTCACAGGTAGATTGAATCATGTCAATGGTCCTATTGGATGTTCGTTAAAAGATTTGAACCTACTCAACCACTGCGCTTTTAATAACGAACAATAACTTGAATAAATTAATCAAGTTTATGCCCACCCTCTAACAAGATATTTTTTGAGGGGCTATTATAAATTATTTGTTTTCATAAAGTAAAAATCTATTGGAAAGATATAAAGCTATAATCAATTCTCCCAGTGCAAAGAAAGTTAATATAACTAAATCGTTTAGATTTATAAATCGTAAGTTATTTGCTTCAATAGCCAAGAAACTAAGACCGACTATTTTTAGAGAATTAAAGGCTGTTGCGAATCCAAACATAGTAAAGATAGTAGATAGGAGTACTATTATTCCAAAAGATTTTATTTTGATAGCCAGCGCACCAAAAATTGCTATGATAGGAAGAGCGAACAGGATGCTAATGCCTATGTAATAAAAGTATATATCAAACTCTATATTTGAAAAACCACCAATATATTTTCCTCCTAGATAAAAAATAGAGACAAAGTAAATTTGACAAAAGCTTATTATGATGAAGGCTAATAGTAATTTAACGATGATATAGGCGATATTTTTCTTTGGACTCATAATGATAAATTTAAGACCCGCCTTGTGTTCGTAAGACCACAGGCTTGCTATGACAATCGCAATTAAAGGGATATAAAAAAATGAGAAGTAAAATAAGCTAACCTGAGTCCATAGACTTTCCCACTCAAGTGACAAAGTTTCTTTATTTGTCAAATAATTTATCAGACCAAAAGCATTGGCTAATAGAGGGATAATGAGACTTACTAGTAAGATATTGATAAACTTAATTTTTTTAAATTCTATTTTTAACATTTTTTCACCTAGTCTTTGTATAAATTATAAGATTTCATTGTTTTAAGGTAGCTAAGGCTTGTTATTAAAAAGATAAAACTAATAATTGGCGTATAAAAATTGATTGGATTTAATACTTGGATAAATTCGCTCCCATTATTGACATAAGATATATTTAAAATACTAGCCATCCAAGCAAAGGGATTGATATAAGTCAGGGTATTAGAAGTCAGCATCGTAATGATGCCAGTAAGACCTCCTATTATCGAAACAAATGATAAGGTGTAGACTTTTTTGGACTTCATCTCGACAATCATAAAGGAACTCAAGAAAAACATATTAATAATGATCGCTGTAAAGTTTACTAGTCCAAATCTTAAGACGACATCAGTATTAAGATTAAACTGAAGTGACCTTTTTGCTAATATTATAAAAAAGATACCTTCTATTACTTGAAGTGAAATGAGCTTAAGAGATATAATTTTAAATTTATCAAAAAGAATCGAGTTAACTTTTTGACCAAGGATTATTTGCATCTGCCACATTTTATTTTTTTCTTCAATTTCAATTACCTTTTTTACTATCGATGAAATCAAAATAGGATTGAATAATAAGGATATAAATAAATAGGTATCTAAGATGTAAGCCAGTGGAAAATATCCTGCTAAAAATGATTTTGAAAAACTTACTCCTGTTACTATTAACATTTGGGTGAAAAATACTATTAGGATTAAGAAATTTATTCTTAGTCTTTTATATTTTTGTCTTTCTAAGTTTTTCATATTAGTTCCTACTTTCTTCAATAAATAGCTTTTCTAAACTTTCTTTTTCTTCTTCGATCCGGTATATTGCTACTTTTCCATGTAAGAAGTTTACTATCTCAGCTATTTCCTGATTAGATATTTTTCCTAAATTTATTTTGTCTTCATTTAATCGCTCGCTAGGAAGCTCTAATAGTTCTAAGACTTTTTGGTTATCTGATGTGCTTAGGGTTATGAATGGTGGATGAAGCCTTCTATATTGTTTTAAGCTTCCATTGTAGGTTAATTTTCCTTCTTTAATGATTCCAATGTGAGTTGCGATTTTTTCTATTTCATCAAGGATATGCGAAGAGATTAGAATGCTTGTAGAAGTATTGCTAACGATTTTTTTAAATAAATTTCTCATTTCTTCTATCCCTTGAGGATCTAAGCCATTGATAGGTTCATCTAATATTAAAAGCTTTGGATTGCCGATTAGTGCTATCGCTATACCAAGACGTTGTTTCATTCCAAGTGAGTATTCCTTAGCCTTCTTATCCCTTACATTATTAAGTCCAACAAGCTCTAAAGTTTTTAAAATTTCTGTCTTTTCTATTCCCTTTAGTTGGCAAATGATTTCTAAGTTTTCATAGCCTGTGAGGTGGTCATAAAAAGAAGGGTTTTCAATGAGGCCACCAAGATGTTTATTAAAATCTTTTTGGTTTTTTGTATTGACTTCCTTTCCGAAGATTTGAACGGTACCACTATCTTTTTCGACAAGCCCCAGTATTATTTTCATTAGTGTGGATTTACCAGCGCCATTCTTCCCTATCAGTCCATAGATAGAGCCTTCTTCAATTGATAAAGAGTCGATGTCTAAAACGTTTTTTTTGTTATATGATTTTCGCAAATTGCTAATTTCTAAGATATGTTTCATTATTCTACCTCCTAAAAAAAGAATATCATCTTATAATAAAAATAAGCTTTAATCAACATCACTTTTACATCACAAAACACCAAAAAATAAAAGGCTAGTGTATAATTAGAATAAATGAGGGGATTAAATGGATTATAGAAGAGATATTTCTTTATTAATAATTGATGATGAAAAAATTTTGTTAGAGAATTTATATAATTTTTTAAAGGAAAAAGGTTTTAAAAAAGTTTATACAGCCAAAAATTTAAAAGAGTCTAAATTTAAATTGGAAAATTTTAAAATCGATTTAATAGTCTTAGACTTAATGTTGCCAGATGGGAGTGGGTTTGACTTATTAAAAGAAATTAGAAAGTATTCTGATATACCTGTTATTATTCTATCGGCTCTTGATGGGATAGATGATAGGAAAGAAGGTTTTGAAAATAAGGCCGATGACTATCTTGTTAAGCCTTTTTTTCCAGATGAACTTCTTTGGAGAATTGATGCCGTTTTAAGACGAAGTAACATCATAAAAAATGATGAAAAGATACAATTAGGAAATGTAATTTTTGATAAAGCAAAGGGTATACTTGTAAAATACGGTGAGGAGATTGCTTTAACTGCTACACAGTTTAAAATCCTCGATTTCTTATCTGAAAATATAAATATGATTGTTTCTATTGATCGAATATTAGAACATATATGGGAAGATTCTTATGGTTATGAGAACACCTTAATTACACATATATATAGACTGCGTGAGAAGTTGGAAGATAATCCAAGAGAACCCAAAATTTTAATCACCATCAAGGGACTTGGGTATAAGTTGGTTAAAGAGGAATAATATGTTTAATTATATAATAAAGAGATTTAAAAAAATTGTTATTAGAATCTTAGCATTAATGTTTTTTTTAATAGGATTACTGATGATTTTTCTCTATTTAAACTACCGGTTAAATGATGAATATCAAAATCCAAATGATATTTATACCTACGTAGAAAATAATAAAACGAATAGATACCTAAATGAAAAAAATAACGAATTTCTAAAAGAAAATGCTATTTGGTCGATAAGACTGGATAAAAACGGTAGAGTGATCGAGAGTTTTAATAAACCAGATGAGGTTAAAGAACAGTTTGATTTAACAGATGTTGCAAGGTTTTCTAGATTTTATTTAGCAGATTATCCTGTCTTTACTTACATTATAGAGGAGGGATTACTCATATTTGCTTATCCAAAACATTCACTAGATAAATTTCCTTTTAACTATTATAATTACAATAATTTAATTTTTAACTTTGGACTAGTCGTTTTATTTTTATTTTTATTTTTACTCTTTGTTTATCTTCTTTACAGAGTTGATATTAAAGAAATCATTAATAATATATTGCCATTTCAGAGAGCGATAGATAAACTATTTGAAGCTGACTTTGAAAAACTAGATGAAGAAGGAGAATTAAAAGAGTTGGCTTTTGCGATTAATGAGGCCAATGAAAAATATAATAATTTAAAGGAATCCCAAAGTAAATGGATTAGAGGGGTCAGTCATGATGTCAGAACGCCACTAGCAAAAATTTCTTGGGAATTAAATAAAGAAAGTAAATTAGATATGAATATCGAAAATATTCAAGATCAAGTTTTAAAAATTTCAAATATATTAGAGGGATTAAATCTTACGATGTCGCTTGCGAATATAGATAAGGAAGGATTTGAGTACGAAAATCCCTTAAAAGTAATACGAAAACTAATAGTAGATAAATTAAATGAAAACCCAAATAGAGAAATTGTTTTTGAAAATGAATTAACCAATAAAAATCTTAAGATTAAAATGGATGCCAATTTATTTTATAGAATGCTTGAAAATATCTTAAAAAATGCACTTATTTATACTCAAGGGAAAATTAGAGTTATCCTTTCCGATGCGGATAATAGATTAAGGATTAGTATCTTGGATGAAGGGCCTGGCTTATCTGAACAGATGATTGAAAAGATTAATAGAGAAGATTTAACCAATATTACAAGACATGGATTGGGAATATTTATTTCAAAACAAATTGTAGAATTACATGATGGGAATTTATTAATTGAAAATAAGACTTCCGGACTTGAAGTATCTTTTATTTTTGAGTATATGAATTAAGTTGTATTTTACATTGGCACTTAAAAATTTTGAATCGAAAAACCAATAAGTCGATGATTCATGCAAGGAGAGATTGATGAATGTGAAGCGCAGGCCACACTATCAGCTGTAAGGAAAAATGTGGTCAGACAATCAATAAAAACTTCAGTATCTATAATAATGAGGAGCAAGTAGTATGTGTGTGTTTTGTGATATAGTCAGGCGTAAGCAAGCGGCTTATGTTGTAGATGAGACGGAAAAGACGATGACGATTCTGGATATTGAACCGGCCAATGAAGGTCACGTGCTGATAATCCCTAAGATTCATGTCGATTCTATCGTCAATCTTCCTGATGCCTATGTGCAAGAAATTACCAGCGTGATTCGAAGAATGATTAAAGCATTCACGACGGTATACCACGCATCAGATTATGGCATAATGCAAAATGGTGGAGCAAACTGTGACTTTGGTCATTTTCATCTACATGTTTTTCCAAGATATGAAGATGACGGTTATGATTGGCTTTACCCAGAAGGTACTAAAGAAGTATCTGAAGCTGTTGCCACAAAATTGAAAGATGCTTTGTAAATAGATAAGAGTCTTTCATTATGCGCGTTAACGTCGGTCATATTAAGTTTTCTCATTTAGTTATTAGTGACCATATATGTTTTATAGGAAGCGGCCTTACACTTATGTTTTCAAACTGAGTGTAGGGGACGCTTTTTTTAGAGGGTGTCATCTGGATATTATTAGGTAAGATAGAGATTACGACAATTTAGAAAAAAGCATAAAGACTAGGATAAATCATGTGATAAGACGTTTAGAGGTGTGTTTCATGCTGTGGCATATAGTTTTGAGATAAGTTATAATACAGACTAAAAGGTAGAGGGAACTTAGAATACGTTGTTTCGCCTTAATCAAAGTTTTAACAGCCAGAATATGATAGAGTGTTGAGTGAGATAATAAAGATGCTATTAATGGAGTTTCATTATGAGATTATTTGAATAATATTTGGAGGAAGGCAAATGAACGAACAAACTCATTACGATTGGGTGGATTTTTATAAAGAATTCGCTTCAAAGCTATTAGATTATAAAGATAACAGAAATGAACTTGTAGAGAAAGTAAAGGCGATTTATTCTATGACGGGTATGAATATGCCTACATTGGAAAGGGAAAATAATCTGATTGATATTGATCCCTTTACTGTATTTGGTCTTTTTAATAAGAAACTGAGAGACGATAATCGAATCAAAATTTTAACCGCAATTGTTGATCTGTTTAATATTAAAACACCCGTTCCGACATCTTTCGATAGTCTACCCGTTCTCAATCCTCAAAATGCTACTTTCTATTATTTTATTGATGAGCGTGAAGAAAATGACATTGATGATTTATGGGAGTTGTTTACATCTGCTCTGGCTTATGTTCAGGAACCTACTGCTGATAATAAAGAGAAATTTATGCATTATTTTGATTTGGCGATTAATAAAAAAGGTAATGGGAATAGCAAGATTACCATGGCTCTTTATTGGATTTCTCCTAACGCATTCTTGAATCTGGACAGCCGCAACGAATGGTATATTTATGAATCAGGTAAAATACCTCATGATGTTGTTAAAGAGTTACCTGAGATTGAGGGAAAGATTTCTGCAACTAAATATTTTCAAATAAGAGAAACGCTACGTCATTATTTGCAGAGCCCTAAGAGCGAACTGAAAGACTTCAAGGAAATGTCTTTTGATGCATGGAAATATTCTAATCAAGTTAATCAGGAAAAAGCAGCAGAGAAAAAATCAGCAACCAAGGTCAGTGATACTCTTGCTGATGATGTTGATACGGTTCATTATTGGATTTATTCCCCTGGAGAGGGCTCATCAATGTGGGATGAATTTTATAATGAGGGTATCATGGCAATAGGTTGGGGCGAAATTGGCGACCTTCGAGATTTTGATTCAAAAGATGCTATGAAAGAAAAGATGAAGGCGACTTTCGATGAAAAATTATCGTATAAAAATAGTGCTCACGCAACTTGGCAGTTTGTAAATGAAATGAAGGTCGGAGATATTATTTTCGTAAAAAAAGGGATGCGTGAGTTAGTAGGCCGAGGGGTAGTGACCTCGGAATATGAATATGATAAAGAACGGCTTGATGAATATAAAAATACACGTCAGGTAAATTGGACTCATAAAGGCGAATGGCCACATCCAGGTCAAGCGGTCATGAAAACTCTTACCGATATTACTTCTTATATAGATTATGTAGAGCAACTAAATTCTCTATTTAAAGATGAGTCTGAAGAAGATTTAGAAGAAATTGAGCAAAATTATCCTGAATACACGAAGCAAGATTTCTTGTCTGAGGTATATATGCCAGAAGAAGAATATGAAAAATTGACTAACATTCTAAAAATGAAGAAAAATATTATTCTTCAGGGAGCACCCGGTGTTGGAAAGACTTTTGCTGCCAAAAGGCTTGCGTTCTCAATGATGGGAGTAAAGGATATAGAACGAGTGATGATGGTGCAATTCCACCAGAGCTACTCTTATGAAGACTTTATCATGGGGTTTAGGCCGTCAACTAATGGTTTTGAGTTAAAACGGGGTGCTTTCTATAATTTCTGTAAGAAGGCAGAAATCGATGGGGAAAATGATTACTTTTTTATTATCGATGAAATAAATAGAGGTAACTTAAGCAAAATATTTGGTGAGTTGTTTATGCTAATTGAAAATGATAAAAGAGGCGTTTCTTTGAAACTCTTGTATTCCGACGAGAAATTCTCTGTTCCAAAAAATATTCATATCATTGGTATGATGAATACCGCTGATCGTAGCTTGGCTATGTTGGATTATGCATTGAGAAGACGATTTGCATTCTTTGAAATTAAGCCAGGTTTTACTACAACAGAATTTAGAAATTATCGAATGAGCTTAGATAATGTAAAGTTTGATAATTTGATAAATTGTGTAGAGCAACTGAATAAAGTGATATCTGAGGACGAATCATTAGGTGACGGCTTCTGTATTGGGCATAGCTATTTTTGTAATCTGACATCGGACACTATTGCGGATCATGTACTCTTTGGTATCATTGAATATGAGCTGATACCACTCTTGAAGGAATACTGGTTTGACGAGCCTGCGAAGGTCCAGACTTGGAGCAATCATTTAAGGGGTGCCATTAAGTGATACGAGTTCAAAATGTTTATTATATGCTGGTATATGCTTTCAAAGTGTTGAATCAACAGGGATATAAGAGAATCGCAACTGAAAGATTTGCTAATACTGCAGATCTGATGGCAGCCATTTTGGCCAAAGGCATCTCTATCCAGTTGAAGCGAGGATTAGGAAGAGAGTATATATCCCATACGGAAGAATTATCATCTTTACGAGGTAAAATAAATATTGCTGATTCCGTAAAGACTCAGATCATGATGCGAAATAAATTGATTTGTATATATGATGATTTTTCTGTAGATAGTACAATGAATCGAATTATAAAATCAACTGTGGAGCTACTTTTGAAAGCCGATATTGCAAAAAGTAGAAAAAAAGAACTGCGTAAGTTAATGGTGTTCTTTGTGGATGTTACACCGATAGATTTGTATTCGGTAAACTGGAATATGCAATATAATGGTAACAATCAATCCTATCAGATGCTTATGTCAATATGTTATTTGGTGGTGAAAGGTCTACTCCAAACTAATACTGATGGAACAACAAAGCTAATGGATTTCCTGGATGATCAAAGAATGTCCCGTTTATACGAGAAGTTTATTCTAGAGTATTATAAAAAGCACTATCATGCTATTTCCGTAAGTGCTTCACAAATACCTTGGTCATTAGATGATGGCAGAGGCGATATGCTACCAATAATGCAGACTGATATTCATCTTCAAAAAGGAAATACGGTATTAATTATCGACGCTAAATATTATAAGAATACCACCCAAGTGCAGTATGAAAACCATACACTGCATTCAAATAACCTTTATCAAATTTTCACTTATGTAAAAAACCGTGAATATCAATTTGGTGAGGATGACAGTAACGTGTCTGGAATGTTGTTGTATGCCAAAACAGATGCTATGATTCAACCGGATAATGTGTATCAAATGCATGGTAATCAAATTAGTGTAAAAACTTTAGATTTGAATCTTCCATTTGAACAGATTACATCTCAATTAGATAAAATTTTAGAGATGCATTTTGGTGAGGTTGCGAAATGTTAGCAAAGAAAAAAGAATTTAATTTAAGAAGTCCATAATGGATTGCGTTTGGTAAATAGGGTGGTACCTATACGCATAGGGAGTAATATTCCTATGTGGATTGGGGAAAATACGAAAAAACATTTCTTGAAATGAACAGAAAAAAGCATGTTTAATGAGTCGGTTTGTTTTCTAAGGTGTTGTTTTTTTAGAAGAAAAGAGTTTTTTTAACAAGAAAAATAATAATATTTAAATAAATTGAGGTGGATATATGAGTATTTGGGAAGAGTTGAAACTCGTTCATTTGGCAAGTAATGCGTCTTTTCATAGAGGAATTTCCTACCATCAAAATAAGGCTGTTTTAAATGGAACTTGTTGTGGCGAGGGCATCTATAAAGGGGAAGTTAAAGGCTCTAATGAAAATGTGTATCATGTTTCAATTGATATTAATCATCCCAGAAAGTCAAAATGTAATTGCCCGTTTGCTAATGGGAGAAGAGTGGTTTGTAAGCATATGGTAGCATTATACTTCTACTATTTTCCTAAACAAGCGGATGCTATTATCGCAGAAATCGAGGAACAGGAAAAAGCAAAAGAAGAAGCATACAATGAATGGGAAAATGAATATCAAAAAGAGCGACAAAAGGAGTTAAAAGAGATTACAGCTTATGTAAATAGTCTTAGCGTTGAACAGCTCAGAGAGAAATTAATAGAAGCTCTTTTAACAGAGTTTGATAGTGAATATCCGAATTTTGATGATGATGACTACGATGACGATTATTATTATTATTATTAAATAGTATAATTATTAAAAAAGTGCAAATAACAGGCAATACCGTAGATAGAAAGAATAAGCATTGATAATCAAAAGATTTTAACTTCATCTGCCTACCTTGGCGCATTTGAGTAGGATTTAAATATATTCGAAGAATGTAGCTTAAGGAGACGTAACCACCGAACAGTTAATTAACTAGAAGATAAGTTGGGACCAAAACTATTTAGTTTTTCCCAGCTTCTTTTTCGAGCACTTCAATATTTTAAATTGTATGATAAAGATCTTATTTTTAGAAAATAATACTTCATCAATTGATATTTCTCGAATCTATTAGAATAATATAATAGTTTGAGAGAAAATTTAAAATGAGGGTTATGTCATAATCATCTACTTCTCTGATAGCGATATAAGTCAATAAAAACTCATATATATCTCCTTTGGGGAGATAAAATTTAGGATTATGTTTGAAAAATCTCCCTTATGGTGATATAATTATTGTGAAACAAAAATATACCATGGGAGAAAAATAATGATAATCAGAGAACGAGAACTTAACTGGTTAAAAGAATGGAAGAATAAAGATTTAATAAAAGTCATTACAGGTGTTAGAAGGTCTGGAAAGTCTACCATTATGTTTCAATATAAGGATTGGCTACTAGAAAATGGAGTAACTGAAGAACAGATTATTTATTTGAATTTTGAAAATCTAGATACTTTAGAACTTCAAGATAGTGTAGCACTTCATAACTATATTAAAGACAAAACTAAAGGGAATTTACAATATTATCTATTATTTGATGAGATTCAAATTGTTAATAAATGGGAGGTTGCAGTAAATTCTCTTCATCTTGAAAAGAAAATAGATATTGTAATAACTGGTTCAAATGCTCAGTTGTTATCATCCGAACTTGCGACCTATTTAGCTGGAAGATATGTTTCTATTGTTGTCTACCCATTTTCGTTAAGGGAATCCAAATTAAAGGATTCTAAATTAACATTGCAAGATTATATGATTTACGGTGGATTTCCTGGAGTAGTAGGAATTGAAAATAATTACTCAAAAATCACCATTCTTAATGATTTACTAGATTCAGTATTATTAAAAGATGTCATGTTAAGAAATAAAATCAATAATAGTCATCTATTAAGAGCTTTAGCGAGTTTTATATTTCAAAATTCTGGTTCCATTTTTTCAGTCAGAAAGATAGCTAATACGATAAAATCTGAGTTAGGAATTAATACAAAAGAAGAAACGGTATCTGTTTACTTAGAATATTTAAAAGAAGCCTATTTAATATATGAGTTGGAAAGATATGATTTAAAGGGAAGAAAAGTCTTCGCAAGAAACAATAAATTCTATGGAGTTGACCCAGGTTTAAGAACTTCATTAATTGCGGGTGGGAACAAAGATTATGGTCATCTTTTAGAAAATCTTGTATTTATAGAACTTCTTCGAAGAGGTTATAAAATTTATACAGGTGAGATAGATGAATACGAAATAGACTTTATTTGTAAAAAATATGAGGAGATAATATACATACAAGTAAGTTTGAGTTTGATGGATGAAAAGACAAGAGAACGTGAATTTAGACCGCTACAAATGTTAAAAGATAACTATCCGAAGATTATTTTAAGCTTAGATACGCTCGATTTTTCAAAAGAAGGTATAATAAATTTAAATGCAGAAAAATTTTTAAATGGAGAAATAGATTTTTAAGGCGGTAAAGATAATGCTTCATGAGTTTATTTCCAAGACTTAGAAACGGGGCCTGCTTATCTATAGTTAAAGCTTGGTGCATATGGAAAAATGTGAATTGATGTTAAGAATTGAGTCAAGTAAAATAACAATGTTTATAAAGCAAAAGCCGATTCTAGTAAATCTTATGAGGGACCGGAGATGAAATTATGCTTGATTTTTTGGTTTTCCATCAATTTATGTGAATAGATAAAAAGTTAATGTGAGTCGATAATAATTTTGGAGGCTGTGTAAAATGTTTCGGTCTTTTTTCGTAGAAAAAAAGTATCTCTTATTCGTAAAATGATAGGATGAAAACGTAAAGTTAGTATTAAAAGGGAAAATACTATGAATTAAGTGAAAATTGTTATAGTAATTCTGGTTACGTTGGTTGTGATTTTATCTGGTTTAGCCTATCGAACGTTTCACTTTGACTATGGCAATGATCGATTTATGGAAACGAAAGGTAAGCAATTAGAGTTCAAAAAAAGTGTCTACAATATGGAGGATGGTAGCGAAATAGCTTATTTGTAATCCATACATAGTACCAGTCTAAAACCAGTAAATTAGTACCACAGAAAGTAGGAATTGAAAATGATTAGAGCGTTTAAATTAGAAGATCTTGATCAAGTGATGCAAATTTGGCTTGATAGTAATCTTGAGGCACATCACTTTATAAATCGCGAATATTGGATAGCTAATGCACCAATGGTTAAAGAATAACTTTTAGATGCTGAAATCAATGTTTATGAAAATGAGAATAAAATTGTGGGCTTCGTTGGGGTGCAGGATAATTATCTTGCGGGGATTTTTGTAGATAAGAGTATGCGTTCTAAAGGCATTGGCAAGCAATTACTAGATTATGTAAAAGGGCTTCGTCAGGAATTGCTGCTTACGGTATATCATGAAAATAAGAGTGCCGTAAAATTCTATAAACGTGAAGGATTAACGACTATCTCGCAAGAGATGGACGAAGTCACCAATAATCTTGAACTTTTAATGCAGTATAAAGCGTAAGATTTTACGGCTTAACCGGTATAGTACATAAAAAGACTTATGGGCATCTCGAGGTTAGACAAAATAAAAAATTCCAGATAATATCGTAGTTAGAGAGCAAGAAATGAAGCAAAATTCAATCGATTTTCTATTGTTTGCCACTGCCTAAGATAATGAAATTGTATGGGGCTAAACAACAAAAGCCTTATCTCTACAAAAAAATATATCAACACAAAAAGAGAGTCTAAGTGGCATGCTCAATAGCGTGGCCCTTAAACTCTCTTTCTTGATGAGTCGGATTATGGCTGAATGGATTTATGCTGAGAGTCAGTATAAATATAATCAAATAACAGGTTTACAATCGTTTCGTATTCTTCATAGCTAAAAGATTCTTTGAAATGATCGTAATCATTGATACTACCATTGCCAATACAACAGGTACAGCAACGACCAATATGTGCGCCATTATGCGGTGGACGCGTATTGACTAGAAATACCCAATCATGTTCAGTGACATCACCACTCAGACTTCTTCGGAATCTTAATTGCGGCACAATACCAAATTTTTTGATTCCTTTAATAAACTCATCAAAACTACTCTTCATTTCTGGTAACAAACAAACCACTCCTAGTTATTTATTCAATTAAAAAAGCACAACGAGATTCGTCGTGCCAAATAACTGGATTCGACTCATCTATCTCTTTCGAGTTGGATTTAGCACCTTGCCAATGGTAGGTTGCTGAAGCGTCATGGGGCCAATTCCCTCTGCTTGCTCTGGATAAGTTGTGACTTTTAATTGTATATTGATATTATCATTTATTAAGCGATATTTCAATGATTATTTTTTACGTTAGATGAAAGTCGTTTTAAATTGGCTAAATAATAAACTTCAACGCAGTTACTTCGATAGCGACGTAGAACAGAATTTTGTTGCGTTTGAACGTCGCTTATCATCAGTTAAAAAATCGGTTAATTTCTACTTTAGCTGTTTCAGGCGAGTCTGATCCATGAATCAGATTATAAGTGACATCCGTTGCATAGTCTCCACGAATCGTACCGGGTGCTGCTTCAAAGACATTCGTTGGTCCCATCATAGCTCTCATGCCTTGAATTACTTCTTCTCCTTCTACCACCATGCCAAAGACAGGGCCTGATAACATAAACTGTTCGAGCCTAGGATAAAAGGGCTTGTCGATCAGATGAGCATAATGTTCGGCAATAATCGATGCGTCAAGGGTCATTAATTTGGCTTGTACTATACGGTATCCTTTCTTTTCAATCCGCGAAATCACTTCTCCCATCAAGCCGCGCTTCAAGCAGTCTGGTTTTAACATGATGTATGTTTGTTGACTCATGATTTAATCACTCTCCTAAACCTTATTTTCATTATTATACCAAGAAAGTGATGATAATACCCTTGATATGGTGCTAGCGTATTCATTTACGATGCCAGGTTATGTCGCGTGCGTGCCTTTATCAAAATTTAGAACAGCTGTGTACTGAGATATGATTATGGCAGCACGATTTCTAACGTTATGATGGATTGCGTGCAATAAGAGGTCAGCAATTGCTTGATTCCAAAGTCTTTAGTAGGTGCTGGTTAACTCCCCATAGTATTTTAGTTTTGAGTTTCGAAAAAATATTTTTAATTAAACCATTGGAAATATTGTAAATTAGAAAACCAATAACATATTAAATAGCATTCGATTTTTGAGGGCGTTTTTTAGTTATTACTCAGGTTGCTTGTGAAACGAATTTAAAATTACAATTTAACGGAGCATTTTTTTCTAATTATTTTCATTCACAAGCCCGTGTCTCATTTTGAGACATATTTTGCTTAATTATTAAGAATATATAAAGTTTAGCGGATTATTTTTCTAAATTTTATGGAAATGAAAATAACATTCAAAAAAGGTTGTTTTCGTGTCTCAAAATGAGACATATTGAAAATTTATGAAAACAAAAAATGCATTATTTTATCATTTTTATTATTTTTTGTCGATTTGGAATGCTTACATTGTTCAATTGGCTTTTAGATGAAAATATTTTACCTTGTTTTGAAAAATGAAACATTGTGAAAAGACATGCCTTGGGATGGTTAGATAGCGAAAAGAAGTTGGAAAAAACTTCAACAATTACGTTGGTAAAATCTGATTAATTGATAATCGAAATAGTTGACTGGCGTCAGACGGAGTCGAAAGATTAGTGATACCAACCAAATTGTGTACGGCATCAAAAGCAAAATCATCTAATTTTCCTCCTCTTCCCAATCCCGCTTGTTAAGTATAGAGACTAAATATGGCACTTTATTAGGGATGATTGAATTTCGAAATTTCAATTATAAGAAATGTCTTGTACTAACAACTTTAATAAAAGAATTTGATTTATAAGTCTTTTTAGATGCAAGTTTTTTTGATGAGTGTTAAGATGAATATGTTGCCAGTTTAGAATGGTTATAATAAACGAGAGGAGACTTTTTTATGAAGTACGTAGTAGTTGGAACATCGCATTTTGGATTTGAAGCGGTACAGACTATCTTGAAGCAAGAACCGAGTGCAGAGATTCATTTATATGAAGCAGGTGACCACGCGTCCTTTATGTCTTGTGGTGCTCAATCTTATCTTCAAGGTATTGCTCAAGCTTTAGACGAATTGCATTTTGCTACCAACCAATCTTATGCTGATCAAGGGATTCATATGCATTACTCAACAGCAGTAGTGGGGATTAATCCTGAGGCTAAAACAATTCAAATTAAGGATAGTGAAGGTGAGAAGGAAGAAAGCTATGATAAGCTCCTACTCAGTCCTGGTGGTTTTGCACCTGTTCCTAAATTTGAAGGGTACGATTTAGAAAATGTTCATACTTTCCGTGGGCGTGAAGATGCAGGAACCGTTAAAGAACGAATGAAATCTAGTAAAAAAGCAGTCGTAATTGGGGCAGGCTATATTGGTGTTGAAGTGGCGACGGCCTACACAGAAGCAGGAATCGAAACAGTTTTACTAGATGGTCTAGACCATATTTTACCAACTTATGTTGATCCGGAATTAGCGACTGTATTAGAAAATCATGCCAAAGAAAAAGGCTTGACTTTCAAAGGTCAAGAAAAAGTTGAGAAATTAATCGGTGAAGACGGCAAAGTAACCGGCGTTGTAACGGATAAAGGAGAATATGAGGCTGATACCGTTGTTATTGCAGTAGGAGTTAAACCAGATACCGAATGGTTAAAAGGAATTGTCGATATCGATGATCGTGGATTTGTAGAAATCGATGAATTCATGCGCACTTCTGTAACAGACATTTATGCGGGTGGGGATGCAACTAAAGTTATGTATGCACCGACCGGCAAGAAAACTAATATCGCTTTAGCAACGAATGCTCGTCGTCAAGGAATTGTGGCGGCTTTACATGCTTTAGGAAAAGAATCATTAGTGGTGAAGATGATGCCTGTATCAGGAACTTCTGCTTTACATGTTTTCGATTATACGGTTGTCACAACAGGTTTAGGGCATGTGAGTGCGGATAGTTATGATGGTAAGATTGCTTCAGCTTATTGTGAAGAAAAAGTTTATCCAGACTTTATGCGTCGACCAGGTACGGTTCATATGAAGATTTACTTCGATGAAGACACGCATGTGATTTTAGGCGCACAATTTGTTTCTATTCATGACGTGGCGGATTCCATCAATGCGTTATCGATTGCGATTAATGCTAAATGGACGTTAGAACAATTAGCAATGGTAGACTTCTTCTATCAACCAAATTATGACCGTCCATGGCATTATGTTCAAGTGCTTGCTCATCAAGCATTAGGAAATCAATTTGGTGGAGCAGACAAGATTTTATTCTAATTCAAACGAATTAATTTCTATACTCTATTGTGGAAATGAAACAATCATTTGAATTGAATGATATTCTTTATAAGAATTAAAATAGTAAAAAGTCTTTAAGTATTATAAGCTTAGAGACTTTTTTTGTTGCATTTGATTAATTAAAAATAGTATCCATCTTTCTAACTTCAATATGGAATCAGGAGCGTCAATTGCAACTTAGAATCTAAGGAAAGATTCAATTAAAACATCACATTCATTTTTTATGGGAAAGCCCAGAGCATTTTCATGGAAGAACTAAGTAGAAAAAGTGCGTTCGATATCTTATACTGTAAGTAGATAAATGCTATTTTTTTTAATAACAATTTGATTAGGGAGTTGAAAAAATGTTTCAAGTTAAAGTTCAATTAAAAGAGATAAAGTCGCCTCCGATTTGGCGTAATTTAGTATTGCCGAATCGTATCACTTTTTTTGAGTTGCATCATATTATTCAAATTGCATTTGGCCTGTTTGATATGCATTTGTTTCATTTCACAAAAAAGTCGTATCCTTTTGAAATAAACCTAGAGTATATACGTGATGAGTATTTTAATTCTTATCGTGATGGTATCGACTTTGTGGATGCAGATAAGACACTTGTTTTTCCTTACTTATTAGAATTAAACAGTCTCGATTATACCTATGATTTCGGTGATAATTGGGAGTTTAAAATCACCTTGATGAAAGTAAAGGTCACAACATCAGAGGAGGTCCCTAGCGTGGTCAGCTTTCGTGGCGAAAACATATCGGAAGATTGTGGCGGCCTTGGAGGTTTAGAGGAAATTAGAGAACTGGCAAAAACCCCTGATTCTAAAGAGTATCAAGCGTGGGTTAAATGGAATCCTAGAATTTTAGAAGATTATGATCTACCTCAAGTGAATAAGCGATTAGCGAAGTTTTATAGGCTAAATAATGGTGATGTTATTTTGCCTTATCATATTTATAATTCAGAAGTGGAAATCAATTGGTAATTTATTTTTGATCCATTAAATTAAAATCCTATGGTTTTACAATTAAGTTTGTAAAGTTCATAGGGTTTTTGTTATTTTAAAGATAAGTTTGATGCTATACTGAGGATAGATACTTTTTAGGAGGATGACGCGTGTTAATTTTAGTTTTGGAAGTTTTGATAAAGTTACCTTATGCTAACTCTTTAAAAGACAAACGCAGTATTCGCCAGTCGTTAGTTTCACAGTTAAAAAAGGGATTTTCAGTTAGTGTGCGAGAGACGGCACATCAAGAAGATTATCAACAGCTACATTTATCGCTAGCGTTGGTTTGTTTGTCGGAACTAGAATGCGAGCAATATGCTCAACGGATTGAAGATTTCTTATATGATTTTACTTTGAATAAGTCCTGCGAATTACAGGAAGTTAATTGGGATATTTTGGTTGTTGATTAATATCAATGTTCGATGAAGGAGTGCAGTCACATGAAAAACGCTAAGAAAATGAAATTATCATTTAATTCGCCAGTCATATTGTCTTTTGCTTTTGCTAGTTTTATGATTCTGTTGTTTGATAAGGTGTTAGGAGGCGTTTTGACGCGTACGCTATTCAGTGTTTACCGTTCATCGTTATGGGATCCCTTAACTTATTTGCGATTTTTTGGACATGTCTTGGGTCATGCAAATTGGGATCATCTGATTGGTAATATGATGATGTTTTTAGTGATTGGACCCTTGCTAGAAGATAAGTATGGTTCGCTGAATATTTTAGTGGTCATCTTATCGACAGCCTTCATAACGGGTGTGATTCATTTTTTACTATTTCCACGAGTGGCGTTACTTGGAGCTAGTGGAGTAGTTTTTGCTTTCATATTATTCGCATCGATGACCAGTTTAAAAGAAAGTGAAATTCCGATTGCGTTTATTTTGGTGGCGTTGCTTTATATCGGCAAGGAAGTCCATCAAGGCCTCTTTACTTCCGATAATATCTCAAATTTAACGCATATTATCGGTGGTTTAGTAGGGGCGTATTTAGGCTATCAATTAAACTTGTATCAAGCTAAGCAACGATAAATGACTTTGTTATTTGCACTCTTTAAGCATGGTAACCAAGGCTACTTATCTTTTTTGGATGAGTAACCTTGGTTATTTTTATGGGGTAAAGTATATTGCTTAAGGGAGATAAGTGAAGTTTTTTTGAGGTTATTCATTCATTTGGATTTAAGTAAGTTTTTTAGGTACATTAGTCAGTGTCATAAAGGATTCGATTAAACCTTTTTCGCTTGCTGTTAAAGTTTTATTGGCTGCATGAGCTATAAAATATTTCAACGATATCAGTTTTTGAGGAAGTTCAACTAAATTATATTGAGCTTCTGGTTGCACCGTTAGGACGTGCTGAGGCACAAATGTTACTCCTAGATTTTGTTTGGCTAATTCTGCTACGGTATAAATGTTTGAACTTTCCATTAAAATAGTTGGTTGGATGTGATAATGCTGTAAGATATGATCGATTTGACGACGAATGGCAGAACCAGCAGACGTTAACACCAGTGGATTGGACAAGAGATCCTTAATAGAAAACTCTTCATAAGGTCGGTATAAAATGCCTGCTTTATAAAGAGGTGACATCGGTGGGATAATCGCATAATAGGAATAGGATTGCGTTTCATAATAGATTAAATTGGGTGAGACGGTTTCAGGATTTTGACCAATATAAAAATCATTTTGTTGTGCTAGAACACGTTCTTCATTTTTTCTAGGAAGGTCTTCTTCAATAAGTAATTGGCTATTTGGAAAGGCCTGATAGAACTTCGGTACAAATAAGGGTAATAAATAAGTGCCTAGACTCGGTAAAATACCGGCTCGAATATAGTTTTTTTCATGAGCTGTGTATTGTGAGAGTTGTTCCTGGAATTTGTTGATTTCATTGTCTAATGATTCTAAATGTTGGTAATAAAGTTTTCCAGCCTCTGTCAATTGTAGGCGGGGTGATTTGCGATTGATAATTGTCGTGCCTAATTCTTCTTCGGTTCTGAAAATGACTTGAGATAAATAAGGTTGTGAAATATATAAATTTTTGGCGGCTTTGGTAAAATTGCCAAACTTTAGCAGGACATCTAAGTACTGAAGTAAGGTTTTTGGATCGTTTATGGACATTGGTTATCCCTTCTTTCTTTTTATCATTATAACAAATTACTTATCGGTTTATAATATAATAAATATTTCACAATATAATAAATTTTTCTTATAATAACCATATAAGCGTTTGCATAAACGATCTAAATGCTTCTTAAAGCATGAAACACCGACTAATAATAGAAAAGGGGTCATAATATGAAATTGTTAGCTATTGTGGGTACCAATTCAGATGTATCGACAAACCGTCAACTCTTACAATTTATGCAAAGTCATTTTGCTAAAAAAGCAGATATTGAATTATATGAGATACGTGATTTACCAGCTTTTAATGAGCCAGAAGACCGTATTGCACCTGAGGGCATCCAAGAACTTTCTAATAAAATATTAGCGGCAGATGGGGTCATCATCTCGACACCAGAATACGATCATACCATTACCGCTGCTTTAAAATCCGTATTAGAGTGGATTTCTTATACAACACGTGCTTTGGTCGATAAACCGGTCATGGTAACCGGAGCATCATTAGGAGCGTTAGGTTCTTCAAGAGCACAGGCACACTTACGTCAAATTTTAGATGCACCCGATATTAAAGCACGGGTAATGCCAAGTTCAGAATTTTTGTTAGGCCATTCGAGTCAAGCTTTTGATGAGACAGGCAACCTAAAAGATCAAGCTAAAGTAAAAGAGTTGGAAACTTGTTTTGAAGAATTCCAATTATTTGTTGAAATTACACACCTATTGATTGAACGCAAACGTGAAATTGAACGTAAGGGGGACTTATAATGAAGTTTGTCGCGATTGTTGGAACCAATGCAAAAAAATCATACAACCGAAAATTATTAACCTTTATGCAAAGCCATTTTCAAGATTTAGCAGACATTGAAATTCTTGAAATTGACCAAGTACCAATGTTTAATCAGTCAAACGATCAAACAGAAACTGAAGTCATTCAAACATTAAATAATAAAATTATTACTGCTGACGGGGTAATTATTGCGACACCAGAACACAATCATTCTATTCCGTCCGCATTGAAATCGACACTTGAATGGTTATCCTTTAAAGTGCATCCATTAGACTCTAAACCCGTCATGATTGTGGGGGCTTCTTACGATATTCAAGGTTCCTCTCGTGCTCAATTACATTTACGACAAATTTTAGATGCACCGGGTGTTAATGCGACGGTTATGCCTGGGAATGAATTTTTGCTTGGGAGAGCTCACGAAGCCTTTGATGAAGCAGGGCAATTAAAAGATGATCGCACGGTCACTTTCTTAGAAATCTGCTTTAAGAAATTTATCCGATTCAGCAATATAGTGAGTCAATTGGCTTTACCAGAAGAAATCGAATTTAAGCCAGGTACTTATGAAGTGGCAGCTAAAGGCCATAATGGTGATTTACCTATGGTGGTAACTTTCAGTGAAAATCGTATTGAAAAAATAGACATTGATAGTCGTGGAGAATCAGAAGGGATTGCAGACGTGGTCTTCACTCGCGTACCAAAAGCGATTTTAGATGGTCAAACTTTGAATGTTGACGTTGTATCAGGAGCATCGGTGACCACGAATGGGGTCTTAGATGGTGTCGCACGCGCAGTAGAGATGGCTGGTGCCAACCCAGAAGTCTTAAGAAAACGACCTAAAACAGGTGCTGTGGCGGCAGAAAAAGTTGAAGAAATGACAACGGATGTCATTGTAGTGGGAGCCGGCGGTGCCGGATTATCAGCAGCTGCCACCGTATTACAAAATAATAAACAAGTGATTGTGCTTGAAAAATTCCCGGCAGTAGGTGGAAATACTATTCGTACCGGTGGGCCTATGAATGCCGCTAACCCTGAATGGCAACATACATTTAAAGCTTTACCAGGTGAAGCAGCGACTTTAGAAGACATTACGAAGATGGATGAAGGTCAAATTGATGCAGAATATTTAGACGATTTCCGCGAATTAAAAATGCAAATTCAAGCTTACTTAGCAGACCGTGAAGCAGGTAAAGATTATTTATTTGATTCACCATTATGGCATCGAATTCAAACTTATATTGGCGGTAAGCGGACCGATTTACAAGGTAATGTTATTTATGGTCAATATGACTTGGTGAAAATCTTAACCGATCGGGCTTTAGAATCGGTTAAATGGTTAGAAGAAGTCGGAGTTGATTTTGATAAAAATCATGTTGAAATGCCCGTAGGAGCATTATGGCGTCGGGGACACAAGCCACTTAAAAATCAAGGATATGCCTTTGTCTCCGCATTAGATAATTTCGTCAAGGCAAATGGTGGTCAAATTATGACCGATACAGCGGTGAAAGAATTAATCGTGGAAGACGGCAAAATCGTAGGTGTCAAAGCGAAAGGTCCTAATAATACTACAATAAAAATCATGGCTAAAGCAGTGATTTTAGCTTCAGGTGGATTTGGAGCGAATACTAAAATGCTGAAAAAATATAATACTTACTGGGGAGAAATTGATGACGATATTAAAACGTCAAACTCTCCTGCCATTACTGGAGATGGCATTGTTCTTGGAGAAAGCGTTGGTGCTGATTTAGTGGGGATGGGCTTCTCACAAATGATGCCAGTATCTGATCCGAATACTGGAGCCTTATTCTCAGGGCTACAAGTGCCACCAGCTAACTTCTTAATGGTTAACCAAAAAGGGGTTCGTTTCGTCAATGAATACGCAGGACGTGACACCTTAACGCAAGCTGCGATTGATAATGGAAGCTTATTCTATTTAATCGCTGATGATGAAATTAAGAAGACAGCCTATAACACAAGTCAAGAAAAAATTGACCAACAAGTGGCCGAAGGCACTTTATTTAGAGCGGATACGATTGAGGAATTAGCGCCTCAAATTGGTATTGAACCACAAGTCTTAAGAGAAACCGTTGATAAATATAATGCCTATGTTGAAGCAGGAAAAGACCCAGATTTTGGTAAAGATGTCTTTGACTTAAAAGTAGAAGTTGCGCCATTTTATGCAACACCAAGAAAGCCGGCGGTTCATCATACGATGGGTGGATTAAAAATTGATACTGCAACCCATGTTATCAATACCGATGGCAATGTGATTGAAGGCTTATACGCAGCAGGCGAAGTTGCTGGTGGTATCCATGCAGGAAACCGTTTAGGTGGTAACTCCTTAACCGATATTTTCACATTCGGACGAATTGCTGGTCAAACAGCTGTGGATGAACATGTTAAATAATTAAGAGTGAAAGAGGCTGACCTTTTAGGAGGTTGGCTTTTTTTGGGGAGATATAATGAGTTTTTCTAACGACTGATTTAAAATATTATTTTTAGCGTGACGTGTTATAATAAACTAAATGAAACAGATTAAATGGTGAACTTTTTGGTGTGCTGGAACCCAAAGATAAGGCTGACCATAGCAAGTCAAACAAATTTTTTTATTTCACTACCGATTTGAGATTTGGTTAGGAGGGATATAATGAAGAGGGAATTCATCCGTGAAGACATCGATTTTTATTCTGACGGCACGCGTTGTAGTGGCTGGTTGTATTTACCGGCAACACGCTATCCGGCACCAGTGATTGTAATGGCGCATGGTTTAGGTGCTTTGCGTGATATGCGATTGGACGTATATGCCCAACGTTTTGCTCAAGCGGGCCTGGCTTGCTTTTTGTTCGATTACCGTAATTTTGGGGCGAGTAAGGGTCAGAAGCGTCAATTAATTAATGTTCAACATCAATTGGCTGATTGGCGTCAGGCGATTGAGTGGGTAAAAAAGGAATCAAGAGTCGATACGACTCGGTTATTTTTATTTGGCACTTCATTTAGTGGCGGTCATGTGATTCAATTAGCCGCTGAGCGTCAGGATATTACCGCTACAATTGCTCAATGTCCTTATACCGATACTTGGGCGACGACGCGTGCAGTCCCTTTTTTCTCTTTACTTAAAATGATGCCCTATTTAGTGGCGGATATCGTATCAATGGTAAGAGGCTATCGGCCGGTTATGTTAAAACTGGCAGGTAATAAAGGCGAAGTAGCATTGATGACAGTGGCAGATCATGATGATAGCGCCAGTAGAATGATTGGGGAGGCTCATTTTATCAATCAAGTCCCGGCACGTACTTTATTAGAGTTTCTAAAATACTCGCCAGGAAAGTTAGCCCGAGACGTTGCAACACCGATTTATTTTGCTTTATGTAAAAAAGATACCATTGCCCCAGCTTCAGCTACTTTAAAATGGGCCCAACAAGCACCTCATGTCACTATTAAAGAATATGATTGCGCGCATTTTGACATTTATTTAGAACCGATGTTTGAGGCGGTTATTCAAGATTATATCGAATTTTATCACACTATTGGTAACCAGAAAAAGTAAAGGAGTACTTAATGAAAATTAGTTTAATTCAGCTAGAAGCTTGCCCGACTCCAACAACGAATCCCTATCAAGCAGTTGAAGCACTTTTCGAGCAATTGGCACATTCTGAACAGGGGATTGGTGATGTGGTATTATTACCAGAATTGTGGAATATGCCACTAGCAACTTCTCAACCCGAAAAATATGCCGATTTCAATGGCGAAAAAACAAAAGCTTTATTATCGCAATTAGCTACAAAATATCGAGTGAATATTGTGGGCGGCTCCATTATTGAACAAAGAGGGGAGCACTACTATAATACTGCTCACGTCTACAATCGTGAGGGTGCCCTTATGACTAGCTATGATAAGGTACACCTTTATCATCCCCAAGACGAGTCAGAAGCAATGACCGCGGGTGATGAGTTGTGTGTTTTTGAATTAGAGGGCATCAAATGTGGCTTAATTATTTGTTATGATTTGGATTTTGTTGAATGGGTCCGCAAATTGGCCCTTGCTGGCATCCAATTATTATTTATTCCGGCAGCGTGGCCAAAAGCATTTATCCATCATCTAGAAGTACTATTAAAAGCCCGCGCACTAGAAAACCAAATTTTCACGATTTGTGCGAATCAATTTACGCCTGAACAAATGGATGGTCCCGGTGTGACCGGTGGACATAGTCAAATTGTTGATCCATTAACCAATGTTCAATTTATGTTAAAGGATGAGGAGTCTTTTGGTACCTTCGAAATTCGACCACAAATGATTGAAGAAGTAAAAGCAAGTTTTGATTTTTATCGTGACCGTCGTCCCGAATTATATTGAAGAAAATCGATACAGAAAGCATTTTATTTTATTGTGAAGTCTGAGTTTCGAAATACGGGTCTTTACAGTGAGTAGAATGCTTTTTATTTCAAGTTTATGCCCAGCCTGACGAATGAAGTTTTATTCTTGGTTGGCAAAGTATTGTGGAAATTTGTGAAACTGTTTTTAACTATAAAATAAAATGGAGCGATGACGATTAACGTTTCCGCTCCAATTTCTTAATTAAACCATATGACGACCGGAAGAGATGTTAAGCTTACCGGTTTTGTTTATTTTCAGCAGACTAGTTTTAAACTTCAATGTCCAATAAGGAAACATACATTTGTCCGCCGTGCATATCAATTTCATCCCGGCTTCCTTCAATTGGTTTCCGTGGCATACTGACTTTAGCTACTTGGATATGCTCAAGACAATAAATCTCTACCTCTTCTGGTTTTACTCCATACATTGTGGCAATATAATCACGATTATTTTCAAATGCAGTAGTTATTTTTTTAGTATCTTCGACATTATGACAAAAGACATCGATGGTTAACCAGAAAGGACCAGCATTTTTACTTCGAACATATTTAGCAATCGATTCTACTGTATTTAATTTGACTGACATCTTGATTCCTCCTTTTATCCGAATTAAATGTCATCATACTTAAAGCGAATGAGTTCGAGTGGATCACATTTTATAGTATGATGAAGTTTGAACTCATAAATCTTACCACGTTCAATTTCAGGTGGGGAGAAAATAAAGGCATAGGATGGCATTTGTTTAGCTTCGAAAATATTATGATGTAGCAATAATGGATTAAAGGCTTTGGCTACTTTTGAAGCTAATTCTTGGGTATCAGCGGTAACAGTTAGCATCATGAGAATTTCGTTTGGTTGGTAATCTTCAGGTACCGGTGCGCCAGAAACACCATTGTAACCATAGGGACGTAGCCAGAAATCGTAGGACTCTTTTTCAATTCCATTTTTCGTCAGTTTTTCTACACCCGCTGCAGATACGGAATCAATCCAAACTTGTGGGTCTTCCATTATTTTTGGATCACGAATACCAGCCATACTAACAGTTTGATAGCCGACAGCACCCGCGCCTTCTAATTTTAAATTATATGGAAAGTATTCAATCGTTGTTCCTTCAACTCTGACGGCTGTATCTGAGAGAGCGGTATAAGTTGAGTTGGATATGTCGATACAAATACCTGGTTCATATAATCGGATGGGATTGGAATTTTCATAAATCATATGTGAAGATACCGAATAAGGGGTAGCTGTACTTCCTGGTTGGACACAATGAATGGTAAAACCGGTGTCATCAATTTCTGTAAACACGCCTCCTAATAAACCAGCGGAGGTACACACACCGCCACATTCGACAGTTTTAGCTGCGTGCCAACATGCAGCTGGGTCACATTCTTTCATTAAAGGGTAAGCCGCAATTACAGCGGTATCGGTTGCGCGTCCTCCAATAATAATATCAGCATTATTATTAAAGGCTTCAATATAGGCTTCAGCCCCTAATAATGCCACGATATGATCGCATTGATCGAATGTTGCTTCGCTGATTTCAGGTGCTCCAGCTAGAGGGGAGATTTTTCCTAAACGGAATTTTTCTTTCATCACTTCGACATTTTGTTGTGAATAAATACGTGCAATCTTTTTATGAATGCCAGCTTCTTGACAAATCTCTACTGCAAGTTGATAGACAGTGTCGACTCCAACATCCGATCCACAAGTGCCAGAAGAACCGATGGTAATTGGAATATTCAGTTGGTCACCTGCTAAAATCATCCTTTTTAAATCGCGTTTGACATCTTCTAAAGCGTATTTTCCTAATCCAGAACCTAAATAATAGGGACCTGAGTCGGTTGAACCCGCATCACTGGAGAGGATATCTGGTTTCATTGCGATACCAGCTTCAAATGCTTCTTCGGTAATATTTAGTCCTAAAGCACCGTAGGGAACAAATACTTTTACTTTGCTCATATTCTTCTTCCTTTCTAAATAAAAATAGGTATTGTAAGCGTATACTTTAGCTTTATTATAAATTGTATTTGATATAATGTAAAATGCGAAAAAATAAGAATGGGTATAACTTGTATGTTATGATGAGAATAGAAAAAATAATTTTGAAGAGGTGTTACGAATGATTAATGAAAAGCAAATCAACTATTTTATGACAGTAGCACATGAAAAGAATATGAGCAAAGCCGCTCGTCAATTATATATTTCTCAGCCAGCTTTAAGTCGTTATATTAGTCAGTTAGAAAAAGAGTTAGGAACCCTATTATTTAGACGAGAGCCTCATGGCCTAACTCTGACTCCAGCAGGGGAACTCTATTTAGAGAGTTGCCAGAAAGTTAATGCTATATATCGTTCTGTCTTAAATCAAATGGCTTATTCTGACGATTTAGAGAAAAAACAAATCCGCATTGGAGTAACGACCTTAACCGGCGAATTTTTAATACCACATCTCATCCACTATTTTGATCAAAATTTTCTCCATGTGGAACTACATTTTATAGAAGAACGGATGGAAGCACTGTATGATATGGTAGCTGAGAATAAGGTGGATTTAGCTTTAGTCTATCACACCCATCACACAACCTTGCAGTACACTAAAATAATGGAAAACCGAGTGTATTTGCAGGTCCCACCTTCGTTTGTAAAAGAACGGGAAGTACTGGATGAAAATTGGTATCCAGGTACTCAGAATCCTGCAATTCCAATAAAGCTATTGCAAGATCAAACGATGATTTTATTAAAAGAAGGAAGAGGGATGCGCAAAATAGCGGATAGTTTATTTACCCTTTATCATATTGAGCCACGTCATATAATGGAAACGACCAGCATTCATTTCTGTAGTCAGTTAACGGATTTAGACAAAGGCTTTACTTTTGTTCCCAGTATGGTGCTCCATCGTTATAAGCAAGAAGTCCCTCAATCCATTTACTGTCAATTGCAAGAACAAACAATAAACCGACCAATTTATTGTTGTTATAAAGAGTATGATTATTTAACACCTGCTGAAAAATCGCTGATCACCTTTATGACTCAAATTGAAGGAAGGATTCGAGAGTAAAATTTTTGGCTTGCATCCAAAATAAAGGTGTTGAAGGGACTGATATTGATGGTTTAGAAGTCTTTAGTAAAATATATGAGGCTGAGTGAGTGTATCCTGTTAGGTTATCATACATATGTGACAAAAAAATAAAAAAGAAAGAGAGCTTCTGATACAATAAAGTTTGGACACAACATTGTAAA